>CAYUEH010000044.1:0-16897 GCA_964442465.1 uncultured Laspinema sp.
ACCATACCCTAGAACTCAAAGTCGAAGCCCGAACCCAGGAATTAAAAACCAAAAATGACCGCTTAGAAATCGAAATCAAAGAACGACAACGAGCCGAACAAGCCGCCGATACCGCCAATCGTGCCAAGAGTCAATTCCTCGCCAGCATGAGTCATGAACTGCGCACTCCCCTCAACGGAATTTTAGGCTATACCCAAATTCTCAACCGGGATAAACACTTAAGTCAAGCTCAAAAAACCGGGGTAAAAATTATTCAGCAGTGCGGCGAACACTTGCTCACCTTAATTAACGATGTCTTAGATTTGTCCAAAATCGAAGCCGGAAAAATGGAATTGCAACCCAACTCATTTCATCTGCCGGAGTTTTTACAAAGCATTTCCGACATCTGCCGGGTTCGGGCTGAAAGTAAAGAGATTTCCCTGATTTATGAACCCTCCCCTAATCTTCCTCGGGGAATTTTAGCCGATGAAAAACGCTTGCGCCAAGTGTTGATTAACTTACTCGGAAATGCGGTCAAATTTACTGAAAGTGGAGGCGTAACCTTTCAAGTCGAATCTCTCCCCCCTGCAAAGGTAGACCCTCAGCAACCCCATAAAATACTGCGCTTTCGGGTACAGGATACCGGCATTGGCATGACCCCTGAACAACTCACCACCATCTTTTTACCCTTTGAGCAGGTGAATGGGACCGTTCATCAAACCGAAGGTACCGGATTGGGACTGGCGATTAGTCGTCAATTAGTGGAAATGATGGGGAGTACCATTCACGTTGAAAGCGCAGCGGGAAAGGGGAGTCAGTTTTGGTTTGAATTAGAACTCCCTGTCCTAGAACATTATCAAGAAAAACCGCAAGAACTGCCGAGAGTGATCCGAGGATATGGGGGAGAAACTCGCAAGATTTTGGTCGTGGATGACCGATGGGAAAATCGCTCGGTCCTGGTGAATTTATTGAGAACAATTGGGTTTGCAGTTGAAGAAGCCAATGATGGGCAAGAGTGCCTCAATCAAGTGCAGTCTTGGCAACCGGATTGCATCATCATTGATTTAGTCATGCCGGTGATGGATGGATTTGAAGCCATGCGGCGAATTAGAAAAATGCCCGATTTTCAACAGGTGATAGCCATCGGAACTTCTGCCAGTATTGTATCCCCGGGAGACCAGTTTTCTGAGGAAATTGGCTGTGATGATTTTCTGCTCAAACCGATTCGGGAGGAGCAACTTTTGGATTGCTTAGGGCAGCATTTAGAGTTGGAGTGGATTTATGATGAACCAGCGGTTGTTGATTCTGAATCCAGTGGCATCGAGGCTTCAAACTCCTTCTCATCTGGAGATGCGATCGCCCCTAATGCAGAAGAACTCGCGATTTTATTCGATTTAGCCATGAAGGGCGAATTGGTCACCATTCAACAACGAGTGCAACAGTTGGCCGACACAGACCCGCGTTATACACCCTTTGCCACTCAGGTGATTCACTTGGCTAAAACCTTTGCCGAAGAGGAATTACTCGCGTTTGTGCAAGGGTATATGGAGGCCGAAGAATAACCTTGGCCCTCCATATAGCAATCCTAAATGAATTTGGCACAGGGTCCGGCTCCCCTCTCCCGTTCTGGGAGAGGGGTTGGGGGTGAGGGTCCACTACCCAACTGATTTAGGCTCGCTATAGCAATCCTAAATGATTTATGAATTCTGCTACTCCCCTCTCCCGTTTTGGGAGAGGGGTTGGGGGTGAGGGCCTATTCCACAACTGATTTAGGACTGCTATACGCTCACAAAGGAGGGAGTTAAGTAATCATACAAGAAGCCTAATTTCACCCCTTGATCCGGCAGCCCAGAGTTTAGCTGGGGTCATAAAAAATTGAATTCAAGTGACAAAAGTCAAGAGCCCAAAATACCTAATTATTTTGGGCTTCTGTAAACCGGATGTGATGTTTGGGAAAGATTTAAGGCGAAAGCCCCACAGATTTTGCGGAGACTCGGGGTCGAAAATCCTAGTTGTTTTTAAGTTTTTTCACGGAACCTTTGAAATAAAATGGGTAATTTTCTCTACCGTGAGAGTTGTTGGATCACTTAAGATTAATTTTTATTAAATTTGAAATTTTTATTAAATTTTGTGGCATCCTAGATTCAAGAAAGCCTAACTATGCGCCTGCCTGTCTGACCATGACAGGGATGTAGAGGCTGGGGTCGGGATCGCGGGGTTTCATCGCCTAAAGGCAAGTCCGTTTAGGACCATTAACCTCTTGGCTACCATGAGATGCCACCCCGAGGATGATGCCCTCATCCTCTATGTCATACCTTGGAGAATCGCAATGACTGTAAACTTAATAGATCACTATGAATTCCTAGAAACCCTGCACTCAGGAGCTAGAACAGTCATTTATCGCGCTCAAAACCCGGTAGATGGGTCCAAGGCGATCGTCAAAACTCTTAACTCTGAATATCCCAGCCTCGCTGACATTACCCGCCTACGCCACGAATATCAAATTTTAGAAAACCTCCAGATCAAGGCCATTATCCAACCCCTCGGATTAAAACCCTATAAAAACGGCTGGGCGATCGTCTTAGAAGATAGTGGGGCGATCGCCTTAAGTGAATGGTTAGAGTCTCACTCTCTTTCCCTTGTTAAATTTCTTCAAATAGCAACGGCCCTCGTCGAGGGAATCGGCGAACTGCATCAGCAAAACATTATTCATAAAGATATCAAACCTCAAAATATTATTATCAATCCCCTCACCGAAACCATTCAACTCATTGACTTCAGCATCGCCTCCCGCCTAGAACGAGAAAATCCCACCCTCAGTCATCCCGACTTACTCGAAGGAACCCTCGCCTATATGTCCCCGGAACAAACCGGCAGAATGAACCGGAGTGTAGATTACCGGAGTGATTTTTACTCCCTCGGGGTCACTTTTTATGAACTATTAACGGGAACCTTACCCTTTACCAGTAACGACCCCTTAGAACTGGTTCATAGTCACATTGCCAAAACCCCAATTCCCCCCCATCAAATCAACCCAGAAATTCCCGAAGCCATTTCTGCCTTGATTATGAAATTGCTCGCCAAAACCGCAGAAGACCGCTATCAAAGTGCAGCAGGATTAAAATTTGACCTAGAAACCTGTTTAATCCAGTTACAAACCACCGGGGAAATTACTCAGTTTATTCCAGGTCATGCGGACAAAGCGGGACAACTCACCATTCCCCAAAAACTCTATGGACGGGATGCAGAAATTGCTACCCTGTTAAACACCTTTGAGCGGGTGGCCAATGGCAGCACTGAACTGATGCTGGTTTCTGGCTATTCTGGGATTGGAAAAACAGTTTTAGTCGCTGAAGTTCACAAACCCATTGTGCGACAACGGGGCTATTTTATCTCCGGTAAATTTGACCAATTTAAGCGCAATGTTCCCTTTGCGTCTCTGATTCAAGCCTTCCAATCCTTAATTTTACAACTGCTGACGGAACGAGACGCTCAAATCCAGATTTGGAAAGAAAGACTCCTTTCAGCATTGGGAAACAATGGACAAGTGATTATCGATGTGATTCCCGAAGTGGAATTAATTATCGGCAAACAGCCGCCGGTTCCCCAACTGGGAGCCACCGAATCCCAGAACCGCTTCAGTCGAGTCTTCAAACAATTTATTAGTGTTTTTACCACCAAAGAACACCCCCTCGTTGTCTTTTTAGATGACTTACAGTGGGCGGATTCGGCTTCATTAAAACTGATTGAACTGCTGATGACCGATACGGATAGTCAGTATTTCTTATTAATTGGAGCCTATCGAGATAACGAAGTCTCCCCGGTCCATCCCACGATTCAAACCATCGAACGAATCGAAAAAGCCGGGACCAGCCTTCATAACATGGTCCTAGCTCCCTTACAACTGCATCATGTTGAACAGTTAGTTAGTGAGACCCTGAATGAAACCGTCCAGTCCCAACCCTTAGCGGAACTGTTATTTAATAAAACCGGAGGCAATCCCTTCTTCCTGACCCAACTGCTCTTAAGTTTGTATCACGAAAATTTACTGGTTTATGACTTAAATCAGGGGACATGGCAGTGGAATATTGCTCAAATTCAAGCCATTGGAATTACGGATTATACTGTGGTTGAATTAATGGCTCGCAATATCCGTAAATTGCCGCCAACAACCCAAGAAGTGGTCAAATTGGCCGCTTGTATTGGGAATAGTTTTAATTTAGAAGTCCTGGGAATTGTCAATGAACAATCTAATTCATCGACCGCAGCAGAATTATGGCCAGCCTTGCAAGCGGGATTAATTTTACCGTTAAGTAATGACTATAAAATTCCCTTGGCTTTTAGTTCCGAGGCATCCTCCGGAATTTCCTTAACTGATGTCCGGGTAGATTACAAGTTTTTGCATGACCGAGTACAACAAGCCGCCTATTCTCTGATTCCCGAGGGGGAGAAAAAACAGACCCATTTAAAAATTGGGCAATTGCTCCTGGAGTCTACCACGGAGGAAGAACGGAAAGAGAATATTTTCGCCTTGGTTAACCAACTGAATTATGGGACCGATTTACTCACCTCGGAATCAGAAAAATCTCAACTGGCTGCTTTGAATTTGATGGCGGGACAAAAGGCCAAAGCAGCTACGGCTTATGAATCGGCGGTTAAATATTTAAAGGTGGGGTTGGCATTATTAGGAGAACACTGTTGGAAAACTGAATACACCCTCATTTTATCGCTTTATAATGAGGCAGCAGAAGCGGTCTATCTGACGGGTGATTTTCCGCAGATGCAGGGTTTAATTGAGGTCGTCTTACAGCAGGCTTTATCCCTCCTGGATCAACTCAAGGTGTATGAAATCCAGATGCAAGCCTATTTAGCCCAAGGTCAGGTCTCAGAATCCCTAAATTTGGGTCTGTCTGTCTTAAAGAAATTAGGAATTGACTTGCCCGATCAGCCCAATTTCTCCGATGTTCAGCAGGCACTTTCCCATACCGCATCAGTTTTGGGGAATCAAGAAAATGAAGAGTTGCTGAATCTTCCCCGCATGAGCGATCGCCATCAATTGGCAACGATTAGTATTCTGTCCCAAATTTGGTCTGCCGCCTATATGGGGTTTCCCTTAATGGGGCCTCTCCTCGTGTGTAAACAAGTGGATTTATCGGTGGAATATGGCAATGCACCCGTTTCTTCTTTTGCCTATTGCTTATATGCCTTTTTCTTGTGTGGCTTTGGGGAGATTGAGCGCGGCTATCAGTTGGGTCAAATGGCTTTAAGATTGGCTTCTCAATTGAATCTAAAAAATATTGAGACTAAAGTTTGTGGAATTGTTTATGCGGGAGTTTTTCCTTGGAAAGAACCGTTGAGCAATACTTTGGAGCCATTGCGTTCTAATTACTTTTTGGGCCTGGAAACGGGGGAAATCGAATACGGCAATTATTGTATCTACGAGTATAGTTATTACTCATTTCTTGCGGGAAAGCCGCTGGCTTCCCTAGAACCAGAAGTGGCAAAAATTACTGAGGCCATGAAAAAGGCCAATCAAGAAAACTCTCTGGAGTATCAGAAAATTGCGTGGCAAGCGATTTTAAATTTAATCGGAGAGACAGAGCATCCCGAGATACTCAAGGGCCGAATCTATGATGAAGAGAGGATGATGAATCCGGATATCCCAACTGAAAATCAATTGGGACGTCATTATTTTCTGACCTATAAAATTATGCTTTGTTGCCTGTTTGAGGATTATTTAGAAGGATTGCGATCGATTGAAATTCTTCACGATTCCTTGAGCGCAACTCCAGGACAGGTGACGGTCACCTTCTATTATTTTTATGAATCTCTCATCCGGTTGGCTCTGTATGAGCAGGGGTCGGAGGATGAGAACACTTTAATTCTGGAGCGGGTTGAAGAAAATCAAGCCAAACTCCAGAAATGGGCGACTCATGCACCGATGAATTTGTTACATAAATTCTATTTAGTAGAGGCGGAACGCTATCGGGTGTTAGGGGACAAATTGGAGGCGATCGCGATGTACGATCGCGCGATCGCCTTAGCCAAAGAAAACCACTATATCCAGGACGAAGCCCTCGCCTGTGAACTAACCGCCAAATTTTATCAATCCTGGGGTAAACAAACGATTGCCAAAGCCTACATGACGGATGCCTACTATGGTTACATCCGCTGGGGTGCCAATGCGAAAGTCAAAGATTTGGAACAACGGTATCCTGAATTATTAGCTTCCGTATTGAATTCGGCGACTAATATACAGACGACTCCGACGACTGCTTCAATCACCCAGGAAACGATTACCTCATCCAGTGCGATCGATACCAGTATTCTGGATATGGCATCGGTAATCAAAGCATCCCAAGTGATTTCTGGAGAAATTGTGCTGCCGCATTTGCTGGATAAATTGATGAAAATTTTAATTGAAAATGCGGGTGCAGAACGGGGAACCCTGATTTTATCCCATGAGGGGAAATGGTTAATTGAAGCCACCGGGACAAAAGAAGAGGTACAGGTGCTAGAATCCCTCCCGGTTGAAGATAGTACCGACTTGGCGATCGCCGCCATTAAATATGTCATTCAAACCCAGAAAGATGTCATTCTCAAGAATGCGAGTACCGAGGACTTCTTGAGTAATGACCCCTACCTTCAAGTCCACCCCACCAAGTCCTTGCTCTGTTTACCGATTCTGTCCCAAGGTCAACTTAAAGGCATCTTATATTTAGAAAATAATTTAATTTCTGGGGCGTTTACAACCGGGCGGGTGGAAGTCTTGAAAATGCTGTCATCTCAAGCGGCGATCGCCCTGGAAAATGCCACTCTTTACCATACCCTAGAACTCAAAGTCGAAGCCCGAACCCAGGAATTAAAAACCAAAAATGACCGCTTAGAAATCGAAATCAAAGAACGACAACGAGCCGAACAAGCCGCCGATACCGCCAATCGTGCCAAGAGTCAATTCCTCGCCAGCATGAGTCATGAACTGCGCACTCCCCTCAACGGAATTTTAGGCTATACCCAAATTCTCAACCGGGATAAACACTTAAGTCAAGCTCAAAAAACCGGGGTAAAAATTATTCAGCAGTGCGGCGAACACTTGCTCACCTTAATTAACGATGTCTTAGATTTGTCCAAAATCGAAGCCGGAAAAATGGAATTGCAACCCAACTCATTTCATCTGCCGGAGTTTTTACAAAGCATTTCCGACATCTGCCGGGTTCGGGCTGAAAGTAAAGAGATTTCCCTGATTTATGAACCCTCCCCTAATCTTCCTCGGGGAATTTTAGCCGATGAAAAACGCTTGCGCCAAGTGTTGATTAACTTACTCGGAAATGCGGTCAAATTTACTGAAAGTGGAGGCGTAACCTTTCAAGTCGAATCTCTCCCCCCTGCAAAGGTAGACCCTCAGCAACCCCATAAAATACTGCGCTTTCGGGTACAGGATACCGGCATTGGCATGACCCCTGAACAACTCACCACCATCTTTTTACCCTTTGAGCAGGTGAATGGGACCGTTCATCAAACCGAAGGTACCGGATTGGGACTGGCGATTAGTCGTCAATTAGTGGAAATGATGGGGAGTACCATTCACGTTGAAAGCGCAGCGGGAAAGGGGAGTCAGTTTTGGTTTGAATTAGAACTCCCTGTCCTAGAACATTATCAAGAAAAACCGCAAGAACTGCCGAGAGTGATCCGAGGATATGGGGGAGAAACTCGCAAGATTTTGGTCGTGGATGACCGATGGGAAAATCGCTCGGTCCTGGTGAATTTATTGAGAACAATTGGGTTTGCAGTTGAAGAAGCCAATGATGGGCAAGAGTGCCTCAATCAAGTGCAGTCTTGGCAACCGGATTGCATCATCATTGATTTAGTCATGCCGGTGATGGATGGATTTGAAGCCATGCGGCGAATTAGAAAAATGCCCGATTTTCAACAGGTGATAGCCATCGGAACTTCTGCCAGTATTGTATCCCCGGGAGACCAGTTTTCTGAGGAAATTGGCTGTGATGATTTTCTGCTCAAACCGATTCGGGAGGAGCAACTTTTGGATTGCTTAGGGCAGCATTTAGAGTTGGAGTGGATTTATGATGAACCAGCGGTTGTTGATTCTGAATCCAGTGGCATCGAGGCTTCAAACTCCTTCTCATCTGGAGATGCGATCGCCCCTAATGCAGAAGAACTCGCGATTTTATTCGATTTAGCCATGAAGGGCGAATTGGTCACCATTCAACAACGAGTGCAACAGTTGGCCGACACAGACCCGCGTTATACACCCTTTGCCACTCAGGTGATTCACTTGGCTAAAACCTTTGCCGAAGAGGAATTACTCGCGTTTGTGCAAGGGTATATGGAGGCCGAAGAATAACCTTGGCCCTCCATATAGCAATCCTAAATGAATTTGGCACAGGGTCCGGCTCCCCTCTCCCGTTCTGGGAGAGGGGTTGGGGGTGAGGGTCCACTACCCAACTGATTTAGGCTCGCTATAGCAATCCTAAATGATTTATGAATTCTGCTACTCCCCTCTCCCGTTTTGGGAGAGGGGTTGGGGGTGAGGGCCTATTCCACAACTGATTTAGGACTGCTATACGCTCACAAAGGAGGGAGTTAAGTAATCATACAAGAAGCCTAATTTCACCCCTTGATCCGGCAGCCCAGAGTTTAGCTGGGGTCATAAAAAATTGAATTCAAGTGACAAAAGTCAAGAGCCCAAAATACCTAATTATTTTGGGCTTCTGTAAACCGGATGTGATGTTTGGGAAAGATTTAAGGCGAAAGCCCCACAGATTTTGCGGAGACTCGGGGTCGAAAATCCTAGTTGTTTTTAAGTTTTTTCACGGAACCTTTGAAATAAAATGGGTAATTTTCTCTACCGTGAGAGTTGTTGGATCACTTAAGATTAATTTTTATTAAATTTGAAATTTTTATTAAATTTTGTGGCATCCTAGATTCAAGAAAGCCTAACTATGCGCCTGCCTGTCTGACCATGACAGGGATGTAGAGGCTGGGGTCGGGATCGCGGGGTTTCATCGCCTAAAGGCAAGTCCGTTTAGGACCATTAACCTCTTGGCTACCATGAGATGCCACCCCGAGGATGATGCCCTCATCCTCTATGTCATACCTTGGAGAATCGCAATGACTGTAAACTTAATAGATCACTATGAATTCCTAGAAACCCTGCACTCAGGAGCTAGAACAGTCATTTATCGCGCTCAAAACCCGGTAGATGGGTCCAAGGCGATCGTCAAAACTCTTAACTCTGAATATCCCAGCCTCGCTGACATTACCCGCCTACGCCACGAATATCAAATTTTAGAAAACCTCCAGATCAAGGCCATTATCCAACCCCTCGGATTAAAACCCTATAAAAACGGCTGGGCGATCGTCTTAGAAGATAGTGGGGCGATCGCCTTAAGTGAATGGTTAGAGTCTCACTCTCTTTCCCTTGTTAAATTTCTTCAAATAGCAACGGCCCTCGTCGAGGGAATCGGCGAACTGCATCAGCAAAACATTATTCATAAAGATATCAAACCTCAAAATATTATTATCAATCCCCTCACCGAAACCATTCAACTCATTGACTTCAGCATCGCCTCCCGCCTAGAACGAGAAAATCCCACCCTCAGTCATCCCGACTTACTCGAAGGAACCCTCGCCTATATGTCCCCGGAACAAACCGGCAGAATGAACCGGAGTGTAGATTACCGGAGTGATTTTTACTCCCTCGGGGTCACTTTTTATGAACTATTAACGGGAACCTTACCCTTTACCAGTAACGACCCCTTAGAACTGGTTCATAGTCACATTGCCAAAACCCCAATTCCCCCCCATCAAATCAACCCAGAAATTCCCGAAGCCATTTCTGCCTTGATTATGAAATTGCTCGCCAAAACCGCAGAAGACCGCTATCAAAGTGCAGCAGGATTAAAATTTGACCTAGAAACCTGTTTAATCCAGTTACAAACCACCGGGGAAATTACTCAGTTTATTCCAGGTCATGCGGACAAAGCGGGACAACTCACCATTCCCCAAAAACTCTATGGACGGGATGCAGAAATTGCTACCCTGTTAAACACCTTTGAGCGGGTGGCCAATGGCAGCACTGAACTGATGCTGGTTTCTGGCTATTCTGGGATTGGAAAAACAGTTTTAGTCGCTGAAGTTCACAAACCCATTGTGCGACAACGGGGCTATTTTATCTCCGGTAAATTTGACCAATTTAAGCGCAATGTTCCCTTTGCGTCTCTGATTCAAGCCTTCCAATCCTTAATTTTACAACTGCTGACGGAACGAGACGCTCAAATCCAGATTTGGAAAGAAAGACTCCTTTCAGCATTGGGAAACAATGGACAAGTGATTATCGATGTGATTCCCGAAGTGGAATTAATTATCGGCAAACAGCCGCCGGTTCCCCAACTGGGAGCCACCGAATCCCAGAACCGCTTCAGTCGAGTCTTCAAACAATTTATTAGTGTTTTTACCACCAAAGAACACCCCCTCGTTGTCTTTTTAGATGACTTACAGTGGGCGGATTCGGCTTCATTAAAACTGATTGAACTGCTGATGACCGATACAGAAAGTCAGTATTTCTTGTTAATTGGGGCCTATCGGGATAACGAAGTTTCTCCGGTTCATCCCACCATCCAGACGATTGAACGCATCGAAGCTGCCGGGACAATTGTGGATAACATTGTGTTATCTCCCTTGCAGTTAACTCACGTTGAGTCTCTCCTGGCGGACACTTTAAAGGAGGCGGTTCAGTCTCAACCCTTAGCCCATCTCCTGTTTCATAAAACCGGAGGAAATCCCTTCTTCTTAACGCAACTGCTGAAAACCCTCTATCAAGAAAATTTACTGCATTATGACTTACAAGATGGGAGTTGGCAGTGGGATATTGCTCAAATTCAGGCCATTGGAATTACGGATTATAACGTCGTTGAACTGATTGCCAGAAATATCCGGAAGCTCTCTGGGGCAACCCAAAAAGTCTTAACTTTAGCCGCTTGTATTGGCAATACCTTTAACCTAGAGGTGTTAGGAATTGTCAATGAACAATCCAACTCGGTGACGGCTGCCCAGTTGTGGTCGGCCCTAGAGTCCGGTTTGATTTTACCATTAAGTAATGAGTATAAAATTCCCCTAGTTTTTACGCCAGAGGAATCAGGAGATATTGCGTTAACCGATGTGAAGGTTGATTATAAGTTTTTGCATGACCGGGTGCAGCAGGCTGCTTATTCTCTGATTCCCGAGGAACAGAAAAAACAAACGCACTTAAAAATTGGACAACTGCTGCTCAAAAATACCACCCCAGAAGAACGAAAAGAAAATATTTTTGCCCTGGTTAACCAACTGAATTATGGGACCGACTTACTCACCGCTGAGTCTGAGAAATATGAACTGGCTAGGCTGAATTTGATTGCTGGGGAGAAAGCGAAAGCCGCCACGGCTTATGAGTCGGCGGTCAAATATTTGAATGTCGGGTTAGACTTGTTGGCCGCCACCTGCTGGGAAACTGAGTATGACTTGAGTTTCAGCCTGCACCTCCAAGGGGCAGAAGCGGAATATCTCAATACCAACTTTGAGCGGATGAAAGAGTTGGCGGATCTGCTGATGAGTAAAGCCCAAATTCCTTTAGAAAAAGCCAAGGTTTATGAGTTAAAAATTCAGTTAGAATTTGCTCATAACCGGATGCAATCGGTCATTGATACTGGGGTAGAAGCCCTAGGATTGTTCGGAATTCATCTGGAAACTGAACCCCCTCAAGGGCTAAATATTGATGAATTAGCGGATTTACCCGTGATGACGGACCGGGATAAACTGGCGGCGATGGAAATCTTAATGAGCATCGTTGTGGCTTCTTATTTGGGGAATGCGGCGATGCTGCCGTCGATTTTGTTTACGATGATTCAGTTGTCGATCCGCTATGGCAACTGTCCTGAATCGGCTTATGCTTATGTGTTTTATGGCTGTCTACTCTGTGGACCAATGGCGGATATTGATTCGGGATATCGATTTGGTAAGCTGGCGATCGCCTTGTTAGATCAACTGGAGGCGCATCAACTCAAACCGAAAGTTCATCTCATGTTTAACTGTCTGGTCCGCCATTGGAAAGAACCGGCCCGGGCCAGTCTCAAACCCTATGTAGAAACGATTCAACAAGGATTAGATATTGGAGATGTGCAGTTTGCCTGCCATAATGCCACGAATTATTTCTATTTTCTGTTTTTCAGTGGAGAACAACTGGAAAAGGTCGAGCAGGAACATCATAAATATATGCCGATGATTCTCCGGTTTAAGCTGGAGCATGATTTCTACTTCACCAAAACCTATCAACAGCTTGTCAAAAACTTCCTAGGCAAGGCCCAGGATAATTTGCGGTTGGTTGGGGAAAGTTTTAATGAAGATGAGATGCTGCCTGCGATCCGAGCGTCGAAGAATCAGAATTTACTGTTTGTTTACTATGCGGCGAAAACGGTTCTCGTCTATACCTTCAAAGATTATCGGGCGACGATTGAAAGTGCCAAATTAGCCTCGGAAAATGCGGCTGCCGGGGTGGGATTGCTCCAGATTGCGCTCTACAAATTTTATCAATCATTGGCGATGTTGGCGCTCTATCCCGAGGCGGATGCGGCAGAGCAATCTGAATGGTGGCAACAGGTAGAAGCGAATCAAGCCGAGATGAAAAATTGGGCGGTTCATGCGCCAGCTAATTTCCAACATAAGTATGATTTGGTGGAGGCAGAAAAAGCCCGAGTTTTAGGCAAGAAAGAGCAAGCGATTGATGATTATGAGCAAGCAATTGAAGGGGCCAAAGCCCAAGGGTATATTCAGGAAGAAGCATTAGGCAATGAAATGGCAGCGGAGTTTCAGCTTGCTTTGGGGCGGAATAAAATCGCGAAAACTTATCTGATTGATGCGTACTATTGTTATATTCGCTGGGGCGCAAAAGCGAAGGTTAAGGATTTGGAGGAACGCTATCCCCAATTCCTAGAGGCGGTATTGAACCCGTCTGGGGTTCAGGGGCACGAAACGATCGCCACGATTACCCAGGAAACCCTCACCGGGACGAGCATGATTGACCCGAGTCTGCTGGATATGGCATCGGTGATGAAAGCCTCCCAAGCGATTTCGGGGGAAATTTTGCTGCCCAACTTGTTGGAAAAGTTGATGCAGATTTTAATTGAAAATGCCGGGGCAGAAAAAGGCGCTTTAATCCTCTGCCAGGAGGGGGAATGGGTGATTGAAGCCCAGGGGAGTCCAGAGGGTGTGCAGGGGATGCGATCGCTCCCGATTCATCAGAGTAATGAGGTGGCGATCGCCGCCGTGGAATATGTGATGCGAACCCAAAAAGATGTCATTCTCAAAGATGCCAGTACCGACGAGATTTTTGGGAGTGATGCTTATATCCGCGAACACCAACCTAAATCTTTACTCTGTTTACCCATCCTCAACCAAGGAAAACTCAGCGCCATTCTCTATTTAGAAAATAATCTGATTGCGGGGGCTTTTACTCCCAGGCGAGTGGAGGTGCTGAAGCTGTTATCGAGCCAAGCGGCGATCGCCTTAGAAAATGCCACCCTTTACCATACCCTAGAACTCAAAGTCGAAGCCCGAACCCAGGAATTAAAAACCAAAAACCACCGCTTAGAAATCGAAATTCAAGAACGACAACGGGCTGAAAAAGCCGCCGATGCTGCAAATCGGGCCAAGAGTCAATTTCTCGCCAGTATGAGTCATGAACTGCGCACTCCCCTCAACGGAATTTTAGGCTATGCCCAAATTCTCAACCGGGACAAAACCCTGAGTCAAGCTCAAAAAAGCGGGGTAAAAATTATTCATAAGTGCGGCGAACACTTGCTCACCCTAATTAACGATGTCTTAGATTTGTCCAAAATAGAGGCGGGAAAAATGGAATTGCAACCCAACCCATTTCATCTGCCGGAGTTTTTACAAAGTATTGCCGATATCTGCCGGGTTCGCGCCGAAAGCAAAGGGATTTCCCTAATTTATGAACCTTCCACTCCCCTGCCAATGGGGATTTATGCCGATGAAAAACGCCTGCGCCAAGTGTTAATTAACTTACTGGGAAATGCGGTGAAATTTACCGAAAGCGGTGGAGTCACCTTTAAAGTGGAAGCGTTCCCCCCGCAGACCCTAGATTCGGAACCCCCTCTGCTTACCCTGCGATTTCTAGTCCAGGATACGGGAATTGGAATTGCACCGGAGCAAATCGGCAGCATCTTTTTACCCTTTGAGCAGGTGAATGGGACTGTTCGTCAAACGGAAGGGACGGGATTGGGACTGGCGATTAGTTCTCAATTAGTGGAAATGATGGGGAGTTCGATTCATCTGGAAAGTGAGGTGGGAAAAGGTAGTTTGTTTTGGTTTGAAGTCGAATTACCTGGGGTAGAAAATTGCGCCGAGGAACTCAAAGAATCGCCCAAAATGATTCGAGGATTTGTGGGTGCACCTCGGAAAATTCTGGTGGTGGATGATCGCTGGGAAAATCGCTCAGTTTTGGTCAATTTACTCACTCCCCTGGGATTTGAAGTCCGGGAAGCAACCGATGGGCAAGACTGCCTCAATCAAGTGTCTTCTTTCCAACCGGATTGCATCATCATTGATTTAGTGATGCCGGTGATGGATGGATTTGAAGCGATGCGCCGGATTAGAAAAATGCCCGAGGCGAAAAATGTGGTAGCCATCGGGACCTCAGCGAGTATTTTTTCGTCCCAGGAACAATCTTGTCTGAATATTGGTTGTAATGATTTTCTGATCAAACCGATTCGAGATGAGCAACTTTTGAGTTGCTTAGGAAACCATTTAGATTTAGAATGGATATATGAGGAGCAAGCAGTTGAAAGTGCTGAATCCAGTCTGAGCCCTGCTGCTATCCCCCCTCAATTGAGTGAAGCGATCGCCCCTAAAGCAGAAGAGTTAGCTATTTTATTCGATTTGGCAATGAAGGGCGAATTGGTCACGATTCAAGAACGAGTGCAACGCTTAACAGATGGGGATCCGCGTTATGCACCGTTCGCCACTCAGGTGATTCACTTGGCTAAAACCTTTGCCGAAGAGGAATTGCTAACTTATGTTCAAGGGTATATGGAGGCAGGACAATGAGCGATCGCAGTCTGGAGTTAGGGACCATTTTAATCGTCGATGATATGCCGACTAATTTAGGGTCGGTGGTCGAGTTTTTGAGTGAATCGGGGTTTAAAATCTGGGTCGCTCGCAGTGGCAAAAGCGCCTTAAAAAAAGTCGAGTATTCTCAACCGGACTTAATCCTGTTAGATGTACTCATGCCCGAAATGGACGGCTTTGAAACCTGTGAACGTTTGAAACAAAATCCGGTCACCCAAGATATTCCGGTTATTTTTATGACAGCCCTAGACGATACGGAAAATAAAGTCAAAGGGTTTAATGCCGGTGCCGTTGACTATATTACCAAGCCGATTCAACATGAAGAAGTCTTAGCGCGGGTCAAAACTCACTTGAGTATCCGCCATCTCACGCAAAATCTGGAAGCGGAAATTGTGGAACGCGATCGGGCAAGGGCTGAACTTGAATGTCTCGCCCAAGAGTTAGAACATCGGGTCGAACAGCGGACCAAGGCATTGCTGGAAACGAACAATCGCCTCAACCAGGAAATTAATGAACGCAAACAAGCGCAGATTGCCTTACAGGAATCGGAAAACCGAGAGCGACAGAAAGCACTCCAACTCGAACGTTCCCTGTTGCAACTCCAACAAATGCAAAGCCAACTGATTCAAATTGAAAAAATGTCGGCTTTAGGACAATTGGTGGCTGGGGTCGCTCATGAAATCAACAATCCCGTTAATTTCATTTATGGTAATCTCACCTATGCTCATAACTATACTCAAGACCTGATCGAAATTGTCGATCTCTATCAGCAACATTACCCTACACCGATTCCTGAGATAGAAGAAGCGATCGAATCCACGGAATTACCCTTCCTCAAGGAAGATTTACCGAAGATTTTGGACTCCATGCAAGTAGGGGCCGATCGCATTCGGGAAATTGTCTTATCCTTACGGCATTTTTCCCGTCATGAGGGATTTCAAATGAAGTCGGTTAACCTACATCAAGGACTTGACAGTACCTTGATGATTTTAAATAACCGCTTGAAAGCCAAATCCGATCGCCCAGAAATTGCAGTGATTCGCCAGTATGATGCCCATTTACCGGAAGTGGAATGCTATGGCGGCGAACTCAATCAAGTGTTTATGAATATTCTTGCCAATGCGATCGATGCGATCGATGAGTGGAACGAAACGAGAACTCTCGCTGAAATGAAAGCGCATCCCACGCAGATTGTAATTCGCACGGAAGTCACGGGTAAAAATCAGGCCACCATCCGCATTTCCGATAATGGACCCGGAATGTCTGAAGCCGTCAGAGGCCATATTTTCAATCCCTTCTTCACAACCAAACCCCCCGGAAAAGGAACTGGAATTGGACTCTCAATTACCTGGCAAATTGTGGTCGAAAAACACAAAGGAAATCTGCGATGTACCTCTTCCCCTAATCAAGGGACCATCTTTGAAGTGGAAGTTCCCATTTCCCATCAAGTTGAGCTGTTATCCCTCTCTGCTTAGAGGAACAAAGCTCACCGCCGCACTTCCGTCGTTACTACAAACATTAGAAAGGGTTTCTGTTGTTCGTTCGTTCGTAGTGACGACTTTAGTCGTCTCTTTTCCCAGGATTTAGGGGGGAGAACGACTTCCGTCGTTACTACAAACATTAGAAAGGGTTTCTTTTGTTCGTTCGTCGTGACGACTTCAGTCGTCTCTTTTCCCAGGATTTAGGGGGGAGAACGACTTCCGTCGTTACTACGAACATTAGAAGGGGTTTCTTTTGTTCGTTCGTCGTGACGACTTCAGTCGTCTCTTTTCCCAGGATT
>CAYUEH010000045.1:0-5777 GCA_964442465.1 uncultured Laspinema sp.
TAGCATACACAACCTGGTGAGTTTGGGTTGAAAAAGATCCATCCATCAATACAATGGCACTCAATTATCCACGATCCTTGATAGCTCAGGTCATTATGTATCCTCTCCTGCATTCCCTACATTTAGTCCTAAGGTGAATCGGCTTGTCCTATGTCTATAGATGGAAAAAATGGAAAATTTTTAGGTGAATTTTTCTCCGGGATTTGCCAATTCCTACGCTGGGATAGCCAGCCTGCAACGATCCGAACCCAGTTTATTTTTTGCGCATCCTGATTATAATTTATGGGAGAGAAAATCTCGCAAAATTGCTGCAAAGTTGTTGAGGATCGAGCAGTGCCAATGAAGCGCTAACAGTTTGGGTGAATCCGTGGTGTCTGCGGGGATGGGGTCATGAGTTGGTGGGTTAGATTGAACTCAGGGTTGACGGGATTCCAGCCCTGAGCCAGGGGGAACGGTGAACCCAGAGGGAATATCCTGTTCCCTACTCCAATAACGGAGCAAGATGCTCCTTCTCCTGAATTATATTGGGTTCAGGATTGAGACGGGCTGACAATATACCGAACTCCCGGGATTGAATGAAGGCAGTATAGCGTTGGTGCTCTCCATCAGGTACAGTCCTCACCCCGAACCCCTCTCCCTTTCAGGGGGGGAGGGTCAGTCCACAGAACTATTAGAGGGGGCACACTGGAGGGAGAAAACGGTCAAAGGTGAATCCCCAGCAACTCAAAAAAGCCATCATCCAGTTCGTAACCGAGCATCTGAGACAGAGAAATTAGCTTAGACTTACTGGGTACGCCATGTTCCTGCAAGACCTTGGCGAGGGTAAAAATTTTGTTCATCAAAAAAATTTCCAACGCTTCGGGGTTGTATTGAATGCCCTCGGTGCGATGAAACTCGTGAGGGACCAACATCGCCACATAGCGGGCGAATTCGCCAGATTGGCGATCGAGCAGCAAAGGCAACCAGGGATAGGTGGCATCTAGTCGGATAAACCATAGCCGGATCTCGGGAATTTCCGAGAGTTCGCGGGGGTCCGACGGATCCCGGGGATAATCGATTTCAAACTGCCAGGACAGATCCGGGTCAGTGAAGGGTTGATCTGGGGATAATTTAGCGATCGCCCCTTGGACGGGGGATAGGTCCAAATTGAGCAAACACTCGGAATTGAGGGCGATGGTAATTGTCATGAAACCAGGGGCAAGAGGTAGAAGTGACGTACCCGACTCTGAATCAAAGATTATAGAGTAGGCTTCCCGTTTCATTTGCTGCTGCCTTTACTGTTAAAGAACAATATCGGTCTTAAACAACGTCCAGAGGTTTTAGTTAATGCTTGCTGTGCAAGACACTGCTACTGACTCTTTGGCTTGCCCGACTGTATTTCGGGCATCCACCGGGCAGACTCCCTGCGTCCCAAGGAGTTTAATTGCTTGACGTCCTTTCCGTAGGGCTTGCTCATGGCTTGCAGTGACGGATTGGCTTTCTAGAGTGTGCTACTACCTCATGGGCGTTTTAGTCACTCTAGTGGGTCAAGGACAAGATAGCGATCATATCAGGAATGCAATTGACAATGCAACAAGTTTTAGGGTTCGGTGCTGTCGGGGTGGGTGGTTGTCAAGCCCTGATGGTCAACCACCCACATCAACTCACTCTCATTCATCCCGAGGCTCATCTTTCAGATAGATCCCGGGGCTTCTGCTGTTTTAGCTAAAATCAGAAAACTGTAACCCAGGGGGTGAATCGGTAACTTATTCTACAGGAGCAGCATCGAGTTGATCGGTTGCAGATGGAGGATGCACCGAGGGGGAGGATGCACCCGGGTCCACAACCGCAGAAAACTGAAGCGAGACTGTGGCTGACCCGGGTGATCTGCTTGGGCGATCGCCCAAGCAGGTCGTTACACAAACGACACAAACGAAGCCTACGATAGAATGATCTCAATCCTGTCAACACCATGAGTCCGGTTCCCCCTCCCAGTGACGAGATCCTCGCCGACCTTCATCGCCCCAATCCCTAACTTCCAGGTTCGGTGAAACCCGCTATAACTATTAAAGGGGACAGGATACATCCTTAATTAATTTTGCCATTAAATGAATAACTCAACACAAAACTATGAAAAAACAGGTAGTATCCGTTAAACCCATTCGCTCCTTAGAAGATGCCCTCAATCGCTGCCAAAGTTTGGGAATGCGACTGTCGCGACAGCGGCGCTTTATCCTAGAGTTGCTCTGGACTGAGCAAGAGCATCTTTCCGCTAGAGAAATTTACGATCGCCTCAATCGTGGGGGGAAGGAGATTGGACATACATCGGTCTATCAAAACCTCGAAGCCCTCTCAAACCAAGGGATTATCGAATGCATCGAACGCTCAGATGGTCGGTTGTATGGGAATATCAGCGATGCTCACAGTCATGTTAACTGCATCGACACCAATCAACTGCTAGACGTTCAGATCGAATTACCCGAGGAGTTAATCCGACAAGTCGAAGCCCAAACTGGGGTCCGGATTGTGGAATATCAAATTAATTTTTTCGGATATCGTTATCAGCAATCCCATGAACCAACCCAGAAGGCTACAGACCCAGGGGCGATCGCCTAGATCTTCCGGGTACAGCATTCAATCCAGAGGTCCAGAAACCGGCGTTCTTTTCTTAATCTATAGCGGTTTCTGGACTCATGAGGGACAGATAGGGCGAGTATCGAGTTTCCCGAGGATGTGGGACTGGTCAAGATGCTCCCCCGGACTAGGGGTCATGGCTAACCCTCCCCTGGAACGGCTATAGTCCAGTCTGGTTGAATCTCCGGTTTAATCGAGTCGCCCTGAACCGGGAAATGCTCCCCAGAGATTTTCATTCAGGATACCGCTTGCCGAAAAGGGTCAAAGTCTCCCGGGAAATGCCCCACTTTTATGAGTTTTTGATACCTGTTCCTAAAACTTCAGGCTAAACTGCTTGAGAAATGTAACACAATCGCTATAGACTTTAGACTTTTAGAACAACTTTGGGGTTGGGGTGGAATTTTGCTCACAGTTCAGGGGTCTCCATCATAGACTGGAGGGGCGATCGCCCACTGGGTCAGAAGGGAAAAAACTCTAGCTCCCCTAAACCGGAAAATCAAGATTCGGAAGTGATGCATCAACCAAGAGGAGAATCTATCCCCTAAATTGATCCTGTATCTTATAAATTTCTAGGATGAGCAATCCAGGACATATCCCGCAAGAGGCTTGTCATTGAGACAAACAGATGATCTCGGATTCAATGGGGAAGCCTCGGATCGGGCAAACGGTAAAAGCATTTGGTACGGATGTATTTAAAAGAATCGGTTTTTAGCATGAATCTAAGCCATCAGATAGAATCTAGGGTGATCCCCAAGGGAGCAAGCACAGTTTATATCCTAGGGGGTGGGTATCGTTTGCAAGTGTGACCATCAAGGATAGACTCAATCGAACAGCAACTACACTGGAGAGACCCCATATTTTCCCGTCTCTACCCGGTAATCAAGAAGTAGAAAGATGTGCCAATACAAGTCGGCATTGTAGGGACAGGCTGAAGCAATGGTGAGAAAAGAATTTGACCAATCCAGTACACAGCCAACCCACCGCATTCGGAGACGGCGGGATGGACGCATTAAAGCAGCGATCGCCGCTCGGTTATGGGGTGGGCGATCGCCGCGCAATCACTCAGAAACTGGCGATACATTAACCCAAGGCACGGAACTGGCCCAACACCCCCCGAAATCCGTCAAGGGGTGGGGCTGGAAATTCCGCCTTCCGGTCCAGAAAAAACCGAAAACTCAGGACGAGAATCAGGCAGGGGACCTAGTCTCCACGGAACCGAGACCTCGAACCGAAAAGGGTCGAAGTCTGTTATGGGGATGGCATTTACTCTGGCTGAGTCTGCTGGTCGCTTGTACCAGCATGGGAGCCGTATCCCTGCGGTGGTTACTCACCATGCCCCCACCGATTGATTGTGATGCTCTCGGGGTGGGGTCCACCGAGCGCGATCGACTCTACTGCGCCCAAAATGCCGCCAAAACAGGGGAATTAGACCGCCTGGTCGCGGGAATCGAACTGGTGGAAAGCTGGCCTGCGGACCATCCCCTCCGAGGTCAGGGAGATAAATTAGTCGGGGAATGGTCCGCTCTAATTCTAGACTTGGCGCGGCAGAAATTTATGGCAGGGGATTTAAACGGTGCCAATGCCATTGTCGAAAAAATTCCTAAAACCAACCCAGTGTATGCCCAAGTCGAACAAGAATTACAAATTTGGCAGGCTGACTGGGACCAGGGTCAAGGGATCTACGATCAAGCGCAAGCCGCACTGAAAGCTCGCAACTGGAGCGCAGTCGAGGCTCAGATGCGAGAGTTACTCAAATTGGAAAACGTCCACTGGCGTTCCACCCGCTATGGAGAACTACAGCAGCGAATTGTCGCCGAAAAGGAAGCGTGGAAACAGTTAGAAGATGCCCGATATTTGGTCTATAACCGAACAGCAGAGGAGTTAGTCCGGGCCATCGACCTAGCGCGACAAATTAACCCCCAACGATATGTTCGAGAGCAGGCGAATCAGGAAATTAACCGCTGGAGTGCAGAGTTGCTGGAGATCGCCAAAACTCGCTTCCAAAGTGGAAATTTTGATGGAGCCATCTCTGCGGCTAAGTGGATTCCCTCAGATACTCAGGTGTATGAGGAAAGTCAGGACTTAATTCACCTGAGTTCAGCCCGAGCGCTAGTCCAAAATGACAAACCCGCAGGACCCATTGGCCCGCGCCTGTTTGCGTTCCTAGAAGCCTCGACGATCGCCGATGAGATCCAATCCGATAGTCCCCTGTACAGCCAAGCTCAAGAAAACTTGGTCCGATGGAATCAGCACAAACAGGACCTGTTTCAGGTTCAGTTGGCCCAAGCTGTGGCCAGTTTCCGTCACCCGATGCTGATGCAATTGGCGATCGCCCAAGCTTCTATGGTGGGGATGGACCGCCCCGGACGTCTCGATGCTCAAACCCCGATCGCCCGATGGCGTAAGGAAATTGAACAAATTGAAGACCGAGGTTATGTGGTCGCAGCTAAGGCGATCGCCGACTCCAATAATATCGCCGCCTTGAAAAATGCGATCGCCTCGGCTCGACAGGTCGCCCAGGGACGCCCCCTGCGGATTGAGGCCCAAACCCTGATTGCCCAATGGAACAAACAGGTTGAAACCCTCGAAGATCAACCGATCCTCGCCAGCGCCCAGGCTCTGGCCCAAGCCGGTCAACTCCAAGAAGCGGTCAACGAAGCCAAAAAAATTGCCCAGGGTCGAGCCTTACATCAAGAAGCCTCCGAAAATATCGGAAAATGGGTCAGGGAGATTCAAATTGCTGAAGACCGCCCGATTCTCGACCAAGCCGCCACCTTGGCGGCCCAGGGGAGTCTCGGCAAGGCGATCGAGACCGCCTCTAAAATTGGCTCGGGTCGTGCTTTGTATTCTGAAGCCCGCACGGCGATCGGTCGGTGGAATGCCCAACTCGATGCCATCTATGCCGCCCGGGAAGCGGAAGCGGCCCGCTCCTCCTATCAAGCACCGGCTCCGGTCTATCAAGAACCGGCTCCGGTCTATCAAGACCAGGCTCCGGTCTATCAAGAACCGGCTCCAGAGCCCTACTATGAACCGGAACCCTACTATGAGCCGGAACCCTACTATGAGCCACCGGCAGCGGCCTATCAAGCTCCAGAGCCTTACTATGAGCCGGAACCCTACTATGAGCCGGAACCCTACTATGAGCCGGAACCCTACTATGAGCC
>CAYUEH010000045.1:5877-16815 GCA_964442465.1 uncultured Laspinema sp.
CGGAACCCTACTATGAGCCGGAACCCTACTATGAGCCGGAACCCTACTATGAGCCGGAACCCTACTATGAGCCACCGGCATCGGCCTATCAAGCTCCAGAACCCTACTATGAACAACCCAGTTCTTACTATGAGGAGCCAGCACCGGCCTATCAAGACCCGGTTCCAGCCTCTAGCGCTCAAGACTCTTATGCTCCCTTGCCCATCGATGGGATTGAATAAAATCCCCGTTCTGGGATCGCGTCGGATTGAAATGGAGGGTTTTTGCGTAACAATGGGATCTAGTAACCACAGACAGATCTCGGGAGGCCCTGAAACGGCTGATTTTTTCGGGGCTTTCCCCGACCCGCTCTGTTCTGGCTCCCCTGTCCCAGCCCTTTAACTCATTTGTGCCGTGAGTCACCCCCCTTTTCAACTACTCTTGATTGATCAAGACCCAATTTTTTTATTGGGTCTGTCTAGCTTGTGTGAGCAATCAACGGATCTGCAAGTGGTGGGTCAAACCACTGACGGGACTCGTGCCTTAGAGACCCTCTCGACTCTAGCTACTCCTCCAGAGCAATCGGCGATGGACCCACATCCAGCCGATCGCCCTGTGGATCTCGTATTGTTGGACTTGGAGTTAGGTCGCACGGAACCCCCTGGGGTCAACAGTTTCACCTTGATAGCAGAATTCTGGGAACGATACCCTCGGGTGTCTGTACTGTTGTTGGGGCGATCGCCAGACCCGAACCCCAGAGGGGCCAATTATCCCGGGAATGTCAAAGGATACTGCCCAAAAGGGATAGCCGGATCGGAACTGCTTCAGGCGATCCGGACGGTGGCATCAGGGGAAACCTTTTGGGGGAGCGGGGGAAATATTCGGGTCTCCACCGGGCCAAATCGGAGTAGTTCTAGGCCGGGTGGAGTGATCGGCTTTCTGCTCGAAGACTTGCGCCTCTCGGGTTTGCGTCAAATTGATGACGAAATTCGCCAGGTTGCTCAGTATCTGCAAGGCGATCGCTTATCGGATTTTGACCGCTTGTTTTGGCAGGGCCGCCGCCGGGAACTCCTCACCGCTCGTTGGATGGTGAATAAGTTGTTGGCTCCCCCGGTGAGCGAACCGCCACCACCTCTGTCTGCGAACCTTTCACAAAGCCGTCCTCCAGTCAATCCTCCCCAGCCACCTCACCGCATTTCTGCACCCCCAGAACGCCCCAATCGCCCCCGAACATCGAGCGATCGCACGAGCCTGGTTAGGGCGGCGGAGGCAGAGTTGTTACCCCCCACGGGTTCAGAACTCAGCCCGATTCCCCTGCCTCGCCCAATCCTGGAGGCGATCGCCTCTAAAATTGATACTCCCTTGGCTAACCTCACAGATACCGTTATAGAAATTGATATCCTGCACCTTGACAAAAAGCAAGAATTGCTCTATACCGTTCTGCACCAATTTGAGGAAATTTTGGCGCAACTGCGGTATGCTCAAGTCCAGGCTCCGGAACTGCCCTCAAAACGCGATCGCATCATCCGCGATTTATGGGAAATGTCCGTCACTGCCTATTTTGGTAAATACTATTCCATCACCCTCGGATTAGGGAATTCCTCCCTTAATACCCTCGATGAATTTGACCTCGTACCCTTTTTACTGGAAGAAATAAAGATTGTCGAAGGTGCTTTATTAAATAAAATCCCCCTCGTTCTGGATTTATTAGCCTATCTCCTCTATCAAATTCCCTTGGCGATCGAAAATGTGACCTACCCCCCGGAAGACCCTCAATCCATCGATCGCGCCACTGCCTTACTCGAAAACCTAATCATTCAGGTTGCCAATGCTGTCATCCAACCCCTATTAAATCGGGTTGCTGATGTAGAAGAAATTAAACTCAACTTTTTAGATAACCACTGGCTATCTACCCGAGAACTGGAGCGATTTAGAAATGATTTGTCTTGGAAATATCGGCGTCAAAATCTCTGGGTAGAACCCAAAGCTATCTTTGAAAGCCGACATTGGCTGTACATTTTGGAGGATCGGGGAATTAAAAAAATCCAAATTTATTCCCCACGACGGCAAGAATTAGTGGGACTCAAAGGACCGAGACTCTGGGTGACCTTGCTGTTAGAAACCCGCGATGCCATTTCCCCGCGAGTCAAAGCCATTTTGCTCTCCCTGGGGGATAGTGCGCGATATTTGCTGATTCAATTGGGGAAAGGCATTGGGTTAATTGGGAGAGGGATTCTGCAAGGGATTGGGAGTTCGTTCCAAGAGAGCCGATTTTCCCGAAATCGGGAAGAGCAAAATCGGTAAGGGAGATCAAGGCGATCGCCCGGGGGGTCGGAGTGGCTCCAGTCCCAGTGCCAGCCTCGGTGTCCTGGGATTAGCCAAGGTTAAGGGAGTTTTGAGGGTCCGGCGATCGCCCCTTATACCCGGAGCAGAAACCGTTTCCGAACGGCTCAGATGCTTCCTATAATCCCATCTAGAATCCTTCCCCAAAAATTTCCGAGTTGATTGCGCTCATCTGAGACGAATGCCGTTAAAATCCCTAAATAGGATTCTAGGACCACCCCTTAAAAATAAGAGCCGTTGTTGTTAGAATCAGAGTCCCGAGAGGTGGCCTTGCTCCTGGCCCCTCCAATCCCTCGCTCCTTTGTTCACCCGTCTGTTCGCCCTAGGGGTGGCAAGGGGTCTCCTGTGGATTTCTCTGTTCCCGGTAACAGAGAAGCATTCTTGTAATCTCTAGCAATTATCATCAAACAAGAGAAATTAGGCCGTGCAAAAACTGAACCCTTTATTCATGAGTCTCCTGTTGTTAGGAGGAATCAGCCTGATCGCCCCATCGGTTACCCTGGGGGCAACCGAACCTCTATTGTTAGCGCAGGCGGCCCAAAATAATCAGAATCTCAACCGCGAGGTTAATGAACTGTTGCGACAAGGGCGAGAATTTGTGGATGCGGGGGATTATGCCAACGCCATCCAGGTTTATTTACAAGCTGCCAACTTAGATGGTGAAAATGCCCGGATTTTTTCTGGAATCGGCTTTTTACAAGCTACCCAGCAAAACTTTGAAGCCGCAGTTAATGCTTTTCAGCAGGCGACGGCTCTGGAACCGGAAAATGCAGATTTCCAATATGCTCTGGGTTATGCCTTGGCGAATTTGGGCAATAATGAGGGGGCATCGGTCGCCTACCGACGAGCGGCACAACTGGATCCGGAAAACCTCAATGCTCAAATTGGGTTAGGGGTGGTTCTGTTGCGTCAAGAAGACTATGACGGAGCATTACAGGCGTTTCAACAGGTGACCAGTCGCGATACGAGATACTGGCAAGCCTATGAGTCGATTGGGACGGCGTTACTTCAGCAGGGACGGATTGAAGAGGCAATTACAGCGCTCCAACAAGCCGCAGCATTGGCGCCCCGACAAGGCAGTATTCAAATGATTTTAGGGGTGGCTCTTCTGACTCAGGGAAATCCCAATGAAGCCTTGGCAACGTTTCAACAAGCGGCACAATTTGAACCGCGAAATGCTCAACTTCAGTTAGCGATCGGCAAACTGCTCCAGAACCAGGGGCAGATGATCGAGGCCCTCGTCACTTATCAAAGAGCTGCGAGTTTAGCGCCGGATTTAATAGAACCCCACGCGGCGATCGCCGCGATTCATCTCCAGCAGGAAGACTATTTACAGGCGATCGTCGCCTATCGTCGCTTAATAGAACTGGCTCCAGACAATGGTGATACTTATTATAATCTCGCCCTGGCTTTAAGAGGACGTAATCGCATTTCCGAGGCGATCGAGCAATTGAAAAAAGCCCAAGAGCTTTATCAACAGCAGGGTGAAAATGAAAGATTGGAAAAAGTCGAGGTGCTTCTGCGGGCTCTTCAGCCTTAATTTTCATCTCTCCAGAAAGGGGGAAGAGGGGGAGGATGGGGGATCAGGAAAAAATTCATCCTTCCTCCTTCAAAAAACACCCTTGAGAATTGCCCCTTTCATCTTTCTTCCCCCTTGGAGACCCCCACCAGATCTGTACCCAGATTGGTGGTGGGAATCCAAGGGGGGCGGGGTCTAAACAACATAAGCGTAGCCATCTTTTTTGTGAATGTGTTTGCAGTAGTTGTGGCTAATTCCTTGAACTAGCCCATCGGTTGTTGAAATGTTGAAATCACCAGTGGCACGAGTGGCTACTCGACCCGATGTGCGTCCCAACCTTCTTCCTTTGAAGTGACAACAGCTTTAACAATGTCACCGGTCTGAAAACCTTTGTGAAACTTGGTTCGCGAACAATAGCGAACCGGAAAACCCAACTTATCGGTGCGGCATGGCTGACGAGTTCCATGGCCTTTAGCAGCAATCCGTAAGGGTTTGACCCCAGTGGTGATTAACTGTTCAAAGAGTAGAGGCTCCTTA
Organism: uncultured Laspinema sp.; assembly: GCA_964442465.1. Classification (GTDB taxonomy): domain Bacteria; phylum Cyanobacteriota; class Cyanobacteriia; order Cyanobacteriales; family Laspinemataceae; genus Laspinema. The sequence goes on from CAYUEH010000045.1 coordinate 10,256, forward strand.
ACTGGCGACGTGAAGTTAATGCGTCCCGAATTTGGAAACCCCGATGTTGCAGTGGATCTACCCAAACCACTTCACCTGTGCTGTCGTTAAGCAGAGCTAATCCAGTTGTTTTGGCCCCTGGGTCAATCTTAATAGGAAGTGGCTCTACGTCAGGATTTAATACCTCCTCTTTCAGAATCAACGTCAAAGGAAAAGGATAGGGGCTAAAAACCGGAGCTTTTCTTTGGGAGAGCAGCATTCTGGCCCTACCTGGATGGATGGGGTTAAGAGGCTGCTTGTTCGTGTCTAGAACGAAAACTTTACTCCACTTGTGAGTCTCCTTGCGGGTAATTTTAGCCTTGACAAGGTTTGAGAAGTTGGTGGCGTTAACGACACTGGCTTCGACCCGATATGCCTGTTTAATCGTTAACCACAGAGATACAGACTGGCTTCGTATCCTTACGGTGTGATGACCTCCAAAACGTAGTACCCGAGGTACTTAGTCGGGTAAACTCTAGGCTTCTTTAAAAGCCCCCACCATAGCTGTACTCAGCTTGGTGGCGGGTAGTTTACGGGTTGGTTTCAGCGTTGGGTTCTCGATAACGGCTTTGTTGATCCTCCTGGACTTCCACGGTGATCTCTTGAATTAGGGGGACCTCCGCTACATTTTGGAGATCAATCGAAGTGATCAGTTCTTGCCACTCACTTCTAATGTCGGCATTATTGGGATTGCTCCGGCGCAGTTTAGCCAGGAGGGAGATCGCCTCATGCCAAATGCCGTTACGAGCATAAACTTGAGCCCGTTCTAGGTCCGAGGTGGTGGTGGCTAACTGCTCCGTTAATCCGGCGCTGGCTTCTACTCGGCGAATCCAACCTTGGACATAAACATCTGCTGCCCGATCTTCGGGGTTACAAATAATTGAAAAGTACCAGCGATAATTGTCATTAATTTCTAATGGGGGTAAACTGGCATTTTCCGGCAGGTTCAAGCTCACGATTCCTGCTTCGCCTTTGGTGCGAAATGTAGTTTCGTAAATGACTCTTTCACCCTTTTCATCCATCAGCACAAATTCTACCCCCGTGGCTGAAGTCGGTGGTAAATACCAAAAGAATGTGGGATAGGCTTCTAGGGTTAATCCCATTGTGGTTGCAGGGACTAACGCTGTTAACGCCCGATCAGTCGGACCATCGGCGGTGACGCTACAACCCCGACTACCCCCTCCAATCCGTCGTCCTGGGGCTCCAGGAGCTACTTGATCAAAGGGACTTCCGCCCCGGGTGCCTCCGCCAACCCGCCCTCTAGGTGCGCCTACATTATCCGGGGGGACAAATTCGGCGGCAGAGGTTGGTACGCCTCCCCCGGTTAATAATTGCAGCCCGACTGCAATACTAGCCAGTATTGATGGAGTCCAATATTTTGTTTTAATCATATTCGGGTCTCCCTTCAGGTACAGATCGATTGATTGGATTGAGTAAATGACTAAATTAATTCTAGTAGTTCTATTGAATCAGACTGTGACTTCTGTCATAAGCTCTGTCGTCGCGATCGCTGACAAGAGCTTTCTCTAAACATCTTTTGGGCAATCAAGGCATCAAAAAATTACTCGGTTTATGATCCCGGATTCTTTGGGGCGATCGCCTCAACTCGGTTTGTCCCAATTCTTTGGTTCACCCCCCCTACCCTGATGATTATTTCACAGTTGGGTCCCGGTTGAGTCAGTTGCCTTCGGTCTTCCCCTAACCAGACGAGGTATTCCCTGCCTCATCGGAGTTACACCCCGTTCCACTCCTTAACCAGTGCAGACCATTCTGATGGGATGGGAATCTCCCGATGGGATTCTAGATTATGAGCATTTCTTTGAAACTATTAAAAAGTCTATTGGTTGTTGACGGATGATTTGGGGAAATGTTCCTCCCCGCTCCAGAATGAATTTTGGCGATCGGGGAATCCCCCGGAAGAGAACTCGCCGAATTGGTCCGGATTCCTTTGGGGCATGGATTTTTAGAGCCAAAGGACAAGAAACCGAGTTTGTGGCCTATAAGGGATTTCCATCAATAGACCGCTTGCAAAATTCTAAAAAGCCCCCCTTTTTAAGGGGGGTTGGGGGGATCAATCTAGTATTTTGCAAGAGGTCTAATAAGGGAACTCCAAACAATAAAATCTCCAAAACGTTCGTTCGTAGTCATGGATCAACAGAGTAGCTCCGACACATACCTTTCTTTCAGTTGAACGGTTGGATGATTTATATTTTGGAATCCCCTTAGGGAACTCCAAAAAATAAAATCTTCTAGCAGAGATCCCCCCAACCCCCCTTCTTAAGGGGGGCTTGAATAATTCTGCAAAACTTCTAATGCAGAAGTTTTTTTATGGAAATCCCTTAGAAAAATCGCCGGGTGACGACGATTAAACTTGTGGACGGGGGGAAAAGCCGACAGTCCGGGACGAAGCAAGAAATCAACATCAATATCCGGCTATGTCAGGGTTTGTGTAAGTTTTATAGAGCAGTCGAGTGGCGACGAGCAACGACTCGGTAGACATCAACCGTTTGCTGTTTCCCTTTGAGAGCCAAGGGTCCCCAGTGTTCGACAAAAAACTCGTCCTGGATATGAATGAGAGTTTCGTAGGCAATGAGGACGCGACAAATACTAGATTGGCGGTCTTTCTCACAGCTTTCTAAGCGAGAAGCGATGTTAACGCTATCGCCGATAATGCCATATTCTTGGCGTTCCTTTCCCCCGAGGCTACCGGCAACCACAGCGCCGGTAAAAATTCCGACCCGCATCTGAATCACGGGGAGGCCGCGTTTTTGCCAGTTGCGGTTGAGTTCTTGGAGGCGATCGGCCATTGCCATCCCCGAGGCGACAGCATTGCGGGCATCCCGGGCGATATCGGCATTGGACTGACGAGGCAGGGGAACCCCAAACGCGGCCATAATGCCATCCCCGGTAAATTTGTTAATAATTCCTTGATGGTCTTGGACCACTTGACTCAAAACGTCCAAGTATTCGTTTAACCACTCCAGGAGGGCTTCCGGGGGCATTTGTTCTGAGATGGTGCTGAAGTCCTTGAGGTCGGTGAATAACATGGTGGCGGTCAGTTTTTGACCGGGAAGTTTGCCATCTTTGAGGAGGCGATCGCGGTTTTCCCACAGGGCATCAGCCACTTCTGGAGAGGCATTTTGTCCTAAAAGTTTCATGACGATCTGCTGTTGCTGTCCGGACTGGTAAGCCCGAAATGCGACTACCCCGCCTACAGCGATCGCCAAACCTACCAGGGGTGCCACCACCGGCACCCAACCGGCTTGGCTAAACAGAATCCCACTGGCTATAACTAAACTCCCAGCGCAGGCCCCACTGACCCCGAGCAAAATTAACGGATGGCGAATCAGCCAAGCGGTCGTCCCTCCCACGGTGATCCAGCCCATCACCCAGAGGACTTCGGCCCACTCTGGCCACACCCAAAATAAAGGCCGCCCGTCTAAAACGGCACTCAACAATTGACTGAGCATTTGGGCATGAATCAATACCCCGGGCATAAAGGGATTGTTCTCGACCGAACTATAGGGGGTCTGGTGGACATCTTTAATACTGGGGGCGGTGGTCCCGATGACAATAATTTTATCCCGGATCCAGTCGGGTTCCAGGCGATCAGCCAGGACTTCAGACAAGGGAATCGACGGGGCCACCTCCTTTCGAGACCGATAATTGAGGAGAATCTGGAAGCCTTGAGCATCTAGGTGAGTATAACCCCCAGAGTTGGACTGCAAGGGCGCTAATACGCCTTTTCCCCAGACGATGTGACCGGGTTGGGTTTCACTGGGTTGGGGAGAAAACCCCTGTTCCCCTAGGTAGAGCATCGCCAGTTTGAGGGACAAAGAATAGTTAGTCTTCCCATTGAGTACGAAGCTCATTAAATTGCGGCGAATCGGTCCATCGGGATCGCTTACCAAGTCATTAAAGCCGATCCGGTCTGCGGGGACAGTCGGGGGTGGGTTGACCCCGGGGGAATCGTTTCTAATCGCGATCAGATTTGGGGCTGCTAATTCTTTGAGCAGTTCAGGATGTCCCGGGGGTTGGGGGAGGTCCCGATACAGGTCCAAGCCGATCGCCACGGGTTGATATCGTTGCAAATTCTCCAATGCCTGGGCCAGGGTGCGATCGGATAGGGGCCATCCCTCGGCCTGGATGTCTTCTTCAGAAATCTCTACGATCACAATCCGAGGGTCTGGGGGTTCATCGGCACGCCACTGCACTAGCCGGTCATAAACCATCAGTTCCCCATGTTGGAAACCGCCGAGTTGCCGGACTCCCAACACAACACCGGAGGTACAAAGGGTCGCCATCCCGACCACTGCTACCCCCGTCAAATCGGGCAGTTTTTTCTGAATCTGGCGCAAGAACTTGGCAAACACAGATCTCCTACTGTGATTTAATGTTTTGGATTTGTGGGTTTGATCAAGAAACTCTTGATTTTGGCGTACCATAGCAGCGATTATTCCCGAATGGTCAACCCAGGATACCCCTGTTTTTTTGACAGTATGACATGATTTTAACTCAGGGTGAGGGGTCAGACCCTTCAATTGTCCTAGAGGAGGCGATCGCCAATTTTTCCGGCGTTCCCAAAGGATTTTACAAATAATTCACTGTGTATTTGCCCGATATCAAGCTAAAATGTTTTTCACTCAACCCAGGCTCAACATTAATCAGGGCTTAAATAATCGAGAATAGATTGAATCAATCAGTGAAGAGATAGACGAAAAAATTCCTTGCATCTATAAATTATTATTGGGTGTGAGGAGTGATGAATGTCGGAAAAAGGGAGCTTTCGGTTTAGGTGGATCCATGATTGGGGCGAGTTGACTGGTCAGTTGTCAATTAAATGACTGTCCACTCCCCCATTCTGTAACGACTTCCCAATCTTTTACAAATACCGGGTAAGCTGAATCCGATAGCGTTCTTTTTTGGTAACTTGAACTTCTCCAACTTCTAGGCGTCCTTTCCCACGAATGGCGATTAAATCATTGGGTTTAACCTGGTAACTGGTTTGAGAAATGTCTTTCCAGTTAACACGAACATCCCCGCTATTAATTAAATCGGCCATTTTGCTGCGAGACATTCCGAATCCCGCAGAGGCGATCGCATCTAAGCGCATAGATGCCTCGACGGTGGTTAACTCTTTCTTTTTGGGTTCGCGAATTTTCAACTCCCCCAACTCAATGCGCTGGGTTTTCACCGGGACCGATCGCACCTGAGTTAAACTCATCTCCAAAAACTCCACCAAATCCGGGGAGACGATTGCCTGGGCACCCCGTTCCCCGAGTACAATAATATCTCCGACTTTTTCGCGGACAATGCCAGTCCCTAAGATAGACCCGAGAAAGTCCCGGTGACTAGCTGAATCAAACAAAAAGTTACCGGCAATTTCTAACGCCGCTAAGGGGACAGTGGTGGCATCTAAAGGCAAATCGATGCGGGCGATCGCTACCCGTTGTCGTTCCGCCTGGGGATATCCCCCAAATGCCACCAGATGAACCTCAGTCAGACGATTGAACGCCGTCTGGGTTTCCATCAGTTCGATCGGCGAAAGAAAATCCGTCACCGCCACTTCCCAGGTTTTAAGGGCGCGATCGGCCAGATCGAGGATGCGAGCCATTTGCTCACGATTTTCAACGCCTTTTAATAGTTCTTCCCTTGGCAGCATTCGTTTAGTAATTCTTTCTTTAACACTAGGGTTTATTTTATCCTTTGAACTCGCAGGTTGACCGGAAAGGGGCAGTATTGCGATCGGGCATCCGGGATGAGGGGTTCCCGATAGTCATCTCCTCCACTTGGGGTCATGCACCTCAACCTTGAACCCTTGGGGGGAAAAATATTTTTCCTCCAGTTCACCCAATCTTGTCCCACCTAAGCTAAATATTAAAGATGGCTCGTTTTCTTCTCCCCTTAACTGGGATTGGAGTTTTAAAAATGTATGAACAGTGAAGTCATCTCCGAGATCGTCGCGTTATACGATCGCATTGATACGGAAACGGCAGCATTTCAAACCGCAACGGGATTGCACTGTCCCCCGGGATGTGGCAAATGCTGCGAAAATCCGGAAGTAGAGGCAACAGTCCTAGAAATGATGCCCCTGGCCCTAGAGTTATGGCGAACTGGAGAAGCAGCAGCTTATTTAGAACGCCTTTCTACTCTGAATGGGTCTGAATCTTGTCTATTTTATCGCCCAGATCCGTTTGTTCCCGGGAATGGGCGTTGTAGTGTTTATTCTTGGCGACCCACCCTCTGCCGCTTGTTTGCCTTCGCGACGGTGAAGAATAAGCAAGGGAATCCGGAATTGGCGGCTTGTATTCGACAAAAGCAGACGATTCCGGAACAGGTAGAAGGAGCAAAAATTGCGATCGCCTCGGGGATGAGTGCACCCAATTTTGGAGAAGTTGCAACCGAAGTGGCTAATCTTGACCCCTCTCTAGGCAGCGATCGGTTTCCCATTAATCAAGCCTTAGAAAGAGCCTTACAACGAGTCGGTCTAATTGCTCACTTGACCTTTGGAGAACAGGATGGCGACTGGGTGGCTTAAAACT
>CAYUEH010000046.1:0-16782 GCA_964442465.1 uncultured Laspinema sp.
GACTGAAGTCGTTACTACGAACAGAAGAGAACGACTGAAGTCGTTACTACGAACTTGGATAAGAGAACGACTGAAGTCGTTACTACGAACTGAGAAAGAGAACGACTGAAGTCGTTACTACGAACATGAAGAGAACGACTGAAGTCGTTACTACAAACACCGGAGAACGACTGAAGTCGTTACTACGAACTAAGAGAACGACTGAAGTCGTTACTACGAACGAAGAGAACGACTGAAGTCGTTACTACGAACATCTCCCCCATCCTCCCCATCCTCCCCATCCTCCCCATCCTCCCCATCCTCCCCATCTCCCCCATCCTCCCCATCCTCCCCATCTCCCCCATCCTCCCCATCCTCCCATCAGGCGCAGCGACTTTTAATGCCCGGTTGTTTAGCGGGAATTTGAATTAAAAACTCAGTACCCTGGCCGGGTTCTGAGTCACATCTGAGTAAACCGCCATGTTTATCGACGACAATTTTATAACTAATGGAGAGGCCGAGTCCGGTGCCTTTGCCGACGGGTTTGGTGGTAAAGAAGGGGTCAAATAGGCGTTTTTTGACTTCTTCCGTCATCCCGGGTCCGTTATCGCGAATGCGAATGGAGACTTCGGTGGGGTTGCCGAGGGCATCGGTTTTGGCGATGTCGGTGCTGATTGTAATAATATGGGGTGCGCCTTGATTTTCCAGGGCGTCCATTGCGTTGGTGAGAATGTTCATAAAGACTTGATTGAGTTGTCCGGCGTAACATTCCACTTTGGGGAGTTTTCCGTATTCTTTGATGAGTTCTACTCCGGGGTCTTTGCCTTTGGGTTTCCAGCGGTTGTGCAGAATCAGGAGGGTGTTATCAATGCCTTCATGAATGTCTACGGGCTTCATTTCGGCTTCATCGAGACGAGAGAAGTTTCGTAAGGAGACGACAATTTGACGGATGCGATCGGCACCCATTTGCATGGAGGCGAGGATTTTTGGCAGATCTTCGAGGAGGAAGTTGAGGTCGATATCTTCGGCGACTTCGATGACTTCCGAGGCGGGATTGGGGTAGTGGGCTTGATAGACTTCGATCAGATGTAGCAAGTCTTGGGTGTAGTTGTTGGCATGGACGAGGTTGCCGGTGATGAAGTTAACGGGGTTGTTGATTTCGTGGGCGATGCCTGCGACCATTTGTCCGAGGCTGGACATTTTTTCGGTTTGGATTAACTGGGCTTGGGTTTGTTTGAGGTTTTGCAGGGCGACGCTGAGTTGTTGGGCTTGGGTTTGGGCGGCGAGGGCTGCGGCGTGGGTTTGGGCGTAGAGTTCGGCTTGGTCGATCGCCAGGGCGAGTTGATCGACGACGCCTTGGAGGAGTTCGATTTCGCTATCGGTCCAGGGGCGGGGTTGGCTATGGCTACAGACGACGGCCCCGAGTTGACCGGAACGGGTTTCTAAGGGGAGGAGGAGGACGGAGACAATGCCCATGTCACAGAAGAGGGTGCGGGTTTTGTCGTCTAAGTCGGCGCTGGTATCGAGGCGATCGCTTCGCAAGGATTCTAGGTCGCGAATTTTCTGGGTGAGGGGGCCGCTGAGGGAAGCGGGGTATTCGCACAGCAGGTTCTGTTTGTTGGGCGATCGCGATTCATGGGTGACGGTGAGACTGGGCTGAAGCGGATGAGGCAAGTACCACAAGAAGTGACAGCGGTCAATTTGTAAGAGGGAGTGGATTTCGGTGACGGCGGTTTCGAGGATGGTGTCGAGGTCGAGGGAGTTGCGAATTTGACTGGCAAGGCGGAAGAGCAAGCCTTCACGACGGGAGAGGAGGGCTTCGCGGGTGCGATCGCGATCGATGGAGAGGGCTAAGGTGCTCGCGACCCAGATTAAGAGGTTTTGGAGGGACTCGCTGACCCCATTCTCGATGACCACGGCCATGACGCCACAAATCTGGTCATCGATGATTAAGGGTTGGAGTAAGCAATCCGGGTGGAGTTCACAATTTTCTAAGGTGTCGTGTTTATTCCGTTCTTTTTGGCGAACCAAACAGCCGGTGTAAGTTTTGCGGGTTTGAGCGACGGTGCCAATTTGGGTTTGTCCCAGGGGAATGCGATCGGGGAACAGTTCCAGGTCCAGGGGAATCCCGGCGGTCGATCGCATCTCTAGTTCTTTGAGGGCTGGATTCAAGGTCCAAATTCTGGCGGAAGTAGCTTCTAAATACTCCACGATCGCCCTCATGATCCCAGGTAACAGGGTTTCTAAGGGGCCTCCGTTGGCGATGATTCGCCCAATCTGAGCGCTGAACCCATAGAGGCGAGTGTCCCACAGGGGAGTGTCTTCGAGTTGGTTTTGGGGGGTCACATTTTGGAAATACACGGATAAACCTTCGGAGTTTGGGTAGGCTTGCATTTTTAAACACCGTCCCAGATAAAATGCCTGACTTGTGACCGTCCGTGCCTCACCGAGGGCGCGTCGGTACTCCTCTATCAATTTAGACTGATTCCATTGGCTTAATTCTTGCCAAATATTTCTACCTACTAAAAGATGCCTGGGTTTGCCTAAAATTGCTTCACCCTGGGGGTTGATTTCGGTAAAATTCCACTGGCGATCCAGTCGAAAATACCCCACATTTGTTAGATCTTCCCCCAAGGCGATCGCACAGGTCTCGTTAGAGGTCGTGACCATCTTGGCATCTAGTGGTTGAGGATCACAGGACTTGGTGTTACTCGTTTTATCCATGACGATTCCATCTCTGTACAGGAGTTCTACCCCAGGACCCAACATTCTGCCTCGGCGATCGCCATTTAGCAGATCGTCGCTTACGGCACACCCATTGCCCAATGCTATCCCCTGGTATTCTGCCCCAGTCCCAGGAAAACCCTCGTGGCAGAATCAAAGCGTCTCTGATTTCTGGATCAACTCGGTTCCAGTCCTCAGAAGGCATCAAACTAGCGTCATAGCTTAAGGTTTGATCCACAACTGGAGAACCGTTTCTATCTGAGACCGCTTCTAAATGTTGTTCCTCCAGGGTTGGACCCCTGTGACTCTCGATCAACTCCCGGATGCTTTTGATCGCCACCCCAGCATCAACCCAAATTTTTGGCGTTGGCTTGACTGCTCGGCCCATTATGGACAGTTTTACCACAAATGGAATCACCGATGATGAATAACCTCGAATCGCCCTCCATGCCGGTTGATTTCCCCGCACCCCAAAATGGTCGGCATGAGGGTTGTCCCTACTTTGAGCGGTCCATCTTTCGCTCTCCTCCCAGGCCAGGGTCCTGGAAAGGCCGCTTGACCATTGATCCCTCCCGTTATTTTTGATTGGTTTTTGACTTGGCACTGGTCCTTTCATCTGAAGGTTCCCCTCCCCAAATTAGAAACGGCCAGTCTTTCTGACTGGACTGTAGTTTTTTATCATGGATTGGATTCCCCGGTATTGAGTTGATTTTACGGGAAATCACCCCCACTCGATCCGGGGAAATTGCGGATTAAGCACTAATTTTTAAAAAGCGCAGATGCAGTCATCCGGCTCAATTTTAGCTAAGGTATTTTCCCGAGCGCTATAGTTATAGCTGACCGTTTTCTTCCTCTCCTATCATCTAGTATGTCTTTTTTGTTTCTTTTTTTTAAACTATTTAATAAAAATTAACTTTTGGTAAAAGTCACTCGCCCTGGGTCAAGGTTCAAGGCAGCGGACAACTCCGGTGTGGCCGATGCTCGTTAAATTTTTACTCGAAGAAAAGCCGAGTTTCAAATACCTAATGATATCAAAAAAATCCCCTTGATGTCAAGGAATCCTAAGGAAGAAAGCTGGAACCCAATCCGAGGCGATCGCCCCGGGCTGCCGTCACTCGGTTCGCTCAACCTAATCGGGTATTTTTGGACCTGGGTAGACCTCGGGATCGGGCTTCTCCCCGGGGAAAGAACTCCTCCAATCCAAGGACTCCTGGCTGTGTTTTTGACGATTCCACTGCATTTTTACCCGATACTGGGGAGTGGTGAACTGACCTGATCTCAATGCAAAGAAACGATAAAGAAAAACTCAGTCTTTGTAAAGGAATCATAAACTATTTTTCCGGCATTATTTCCGGGATTTGAGCCGGGGGAGGGACATGAATCAGCCCCTCTGCCTTCGGCTGTGTCGTCTCATTCCAAAACCCAAGACAACCCTCACACTTTTCGGCGTTGGGGGAACCTTTGATGCAAAACCGTACCCCTTTTTACGAGGGTTCTGCGGGGATCGCGGCGATTGAATGCATTCGGCTCCAATCAGCTAAATCCATGGGGGAATCCCATTCCTAAACTAGGGAATAATCCATACCTGGGCCTCAAACGAAAAACCTCCGGATCCCGTTACTGTTTTCAGGGTGGTCCATTCAGACTTCCCTCTCCATTGCTCGTCTCCCTTGGGGAACTTTTAAGATGCTCTCGTATCCTCAAACTCATCGGTTTTTACGATTGATGTACCGGAACGGTTGACCCGGTGTTTCCTCCTCTCGGTCCGGGCTGATTATCTTGATTTTATGGGAATCTCACCCTGATGAATTAAGAAGATTTGCTGAGTGAATCCGAGTAGATTGTCACTTTTTACCCCCATACTTCTGAGTCAATTCTCAGGTGGAAGACCGAAGTTTTATGCCGTAGTTGAGGAATAATACTGGATTAAATCAGAGTCACCCGAGTCTCCTATAGCAGTCCTCAATGATGCCCTCACCCCCAACCTCTCCCCCCTTGGTAGAGGGGTTGGGGGTGAGGGCATTCCACAACGACACCTCATGACTGCTATAGATGCTTTCCGAGAGCAGAGTCTGGGGTTTTTTTCAAAAAAATATAGCACTGGCTGGACTTCATCCCCCTTTGCCCAGCTTGTTTACAGGAGCATCGCTGTTGGGTTTACAAGCCACTAAAAGCCGGGAATCAGCCTGGGTCAAACTATGAAAAAATGTAACTTTTGTATTAAGTTTTATGACCTCTCGGGTTCAGCTTCGATTCCATAGCCCAGGTTTTCAGAAAAAGTATTAAGAGATACTTAAAAAGTTCAGAAAGTGATCTATAAAACAAAACATCAGTCAAGTATCAGCTACAAAGGAGGAAGATATCTAAAATCGGGTTGCCCAAGAGGTAGGCGAAGTCAAAAGTTTCTCAAAATTCACGAATCACAGATCTCAAGTTGTTAACGGGATGCTGATCAGATGAAGAAAGGAACAGCTTGTCACTCCACTGATGCCGAGTAGAGTCTCGAAGGAGAACTCACGAATCGACAGGAATATCCGGAAAACTGAGTGTTCAGCAACCCAGTGTCAGAGAATTTTACGATCGCCCAAGGGGAAGCCCCTCAGTTAGCACAAGCCGGACCCGGAAGGGTTAGATGCTTCACCGATTCCATAGCCAGAATCAGGCCAAGCTAATTAGAGAAATTTTTTAAAATAAAGCCCGGGGCCACAGAGTGCAATTGTGCGGAAATATTAAGCAAAGGAAGTTATTCGCTATGTTAACCACACTTCAATCCGAGTATAGAGAACAAGCGGAGGTACAGGAACTCCAGCAACAACTCGCCGCGAGTGAAATCCGGTTTCGGAATGTCATCGATAAATTGGCCGATGGCATCATTATCGTTGATGGCAAGGGACTGGTCCGTTTTATTAACCGCGCTGCGGAATGTTTACTTTCATGTTCAGCGGATGCCCTCCTCGGAAAAGAAGTGTTTGGCACCCGGGTCTTTGAAATCCAGGGGGGTCAAATCGGGACGGAAATTATTCAGCGGGTGGGAGATAGCGATCGCAACAGCACAAGGGTGGTGCAAACGCAAGTGGAGATTTTGCGGAAAGGAGAAGACGACGCGATCGCGGAAATGCGAATTGTGGAAACCGAATGGGAAGGTGAAAAAGCTCTCATGGCGTCCCTGCGCGATATTACCTCCCGGGTGCGAGCACTGGAGGCTTTGCAAAAATCTGAGGCGCAGCTTCGGGAACAAACCCACCAACTTGAGCGGACCCTCCAACAACTCAAGCAGACTCAATCCCAACTGATTCAAACGGAAAAAATGTCGAGTTTGGGTCAAATGGTGGCTGGAGTTGCTCATGAAATTAACAATCCGGTTAACTTTATCTACGGAAATATCGATCACGCCAGTTGCTATATCCAAGATTTAATGGGGTTGATGGCACTTTATGAACAAAACTACCCCAATCCGGCAGAAGAGATTACTCAGTACCAAAAGGAAATTGATCTCGAATTTTTGAGTCAGGATCTCCCCAAACTGCTCTCTTCGATGAAGTTGGGAACCGATCGCATCCGCGAGATTGTGATGAGTTTGCGGAATTTCTCGCGGTTGGATGAGGCGCAAATGAAGCGAGTGAATATTCATGAAGGGATTGATAGTACCCTGCTGATTCTGCAAAATCGTCTCAAACCGCGCTCGGGGTTTCCCGGAATTGAATTGGTTAAAGAGTACGGCGACTTGGAGCAGATTGAATGCTATGCCGGACAACTCAACCAAGTGTTTATGAATATTATCAGCAATTCCATTGATGCGATTGAAGAAAGTTCTAAGTTTTTAGTGCTGCATTCTGAATTGTCCGCCTCCACCGGGGAAGGATCCGGGTCTATTCCTAAAATCTCGCCCCAAATTAAAATAGCCACGGAATTGGTTGAAAAGAGTTCGACGAATGGCGATCGCGATGAAACCCGTCTGGTGATTACCATTTCCGATAACGGTCCGGGGATGAGCGAGGAAGTGCGGCAACGATTGTTTGATCCGTTCTTTACGACCAAACCTGTGGGTAAAGGGACTGGGTTAGGTTTGTCCATTTCCTATCACATCGTGGTGGAAAAACATGGCGGCCAATTGCAATGTCTCTCGACTCCAGACGAAGGCACGGAATTTATCATTGAAATTCCGATTCAACAGCAAAAACGTAAGTCTTCTGAAACTCCAGTCAATCGCTCGGATTTACGACCCCAAACGCGATTTCAATCTCATCTCAAGGCTTGCTAAATCCCCTTCCGTTCCGATGGCCAACTTAGGGTGAAATTTATTGTTTCCTAGGGTGCGGTCTCATGAATCGGTGGCTTCCCTATCTGCGGATCTACCTTAAGGGCCTTCAATCGGCTTACTTTTAAGATCGGTTTATTGTCTTAGGTTGGGCTATCTTTTCAATCTCTAAATCACCGACATCCCGAGCCAGTCCTATTTCTGCCGAAGCAGAAAGGGTGACGGGTAAAATTTGCTTTTCCTGGATTAATTTTCTAGGTTCGGAATGGGGGGATATTGGCGACCCTCATCAAGTTGAGGGGGAGAGTTGTCACGGGGTGAAACTCTCGGGGAATTTACCTAGAAATACTATAACAGATTTTTCTCAAAAATACCAATTCCGTAAAAAAACTGAGGAAGATTAAATCCGGGGAGCGGCTAACAACATGGGAATTGAAGAGAACCCGGTACTCAAGTGGCGATCGCCCCGGATTTGGTTGAGTTCCTCGGAGGGGATCGGGGGCGATCGCCGCCGCATTAATGGGCTTTATTTAACCGCTTAGAAATCCAACTGGTTAATCCACTCAACAGCGCACCAGCCATTAAAATGCCAATGGCTGGATTAAAAACAGGTTGCCAGAGTTGATGCCAAAGATCTAGGCCGAGATTAACCCCAGTGGAGCGTCCCACGACGGCGATCGCAAACCAAACAAAACTTAACAATACGAAAAAGACATCGGCAACTAAAAACAGGTTCAGCCAATTTAAAAGTTTTTCTTTCATGGGCCCTTGCTAGTCCTAATCCTTTAAAACCATTCATCCGATTGCGGCGATCGCAGTGCGGTGAATGGTAAGATACCACGGCTAGGGTATCACGAGTGGGGTAAGTCCGGGGAATCCGAAGGGAATCCCTCCCTTAGATGCGTCGGAGTAACGGAATTACTCTCGGAGAATGAACAATCCCCCAGATATTGATGCTCAGGCACAAACTGGCTAAAGCCAGCAAGATATAGGTAGGAGCCATGACCACGCCAACCAGGAACCAGCTAACAACGTGCAAGATCATGACGGTGGCATAAAAACTGGCGATCGCTGCCATCACCCGAATCTGGAGTTTCGGGGTTCCGAGTCCCATAAAAATTAGAGTTTGTAAGGTGGCTAGTAAGTTAGCCGGAACCAAAAACGCGCAAATCGCAATACAGTGGCTTCGAGAAAATTCGCAAATCAGATCAAACATTATAAACTTATCAAAGGGTTTTGTGCTAAGTGGAATTTTTCAAAATCCCTGGATTTACTCTAGCATATTGATTTTGATATTAGACGAATGATAGATAAAATTTATCAAAAATTGAGGTATGGTAAAAATAAGAAAGTTGTAAATTCTTGTAAAGGATAGCGCACTATCATGGAAAATGCAGAAGGGATATTTAATGTCGTGGCTGGACTGCTGGCAGTCGGGATTTTTGTCGGGGGGATGCTGATGATGTTTACCACAGTCTGGACCACCAAGCGGTAAATCTCCGACACTCCAAAAACCATCTAGGGAGTAGCGGTGCGATCGCATCGTGACTCCCGTTAACCCGATTGAAACGGCTGCATCGGTACGCTAGATCCTACAGAATCCCGATGGAGTCGTACCCAAAACAACTGAAAAAAATCCTGAGAGTCAGTGCCACATTCGGGGGCAAAATTGGTTATGATAGGATACAAAACCCCTTAGTGGTTTGTCCCTCAATGCAAAATAGATCCTTCATCAATCAACTGCTGACAGCGGGAATCCTCTCGGTGGCGATCGCGCCTTGGGTCCAACCCGTTGTCAAAGCTCGCGAACCTGTGCCATTATTTTTATTTGATACTCAATGTGTCACCAATGGACCCGGGCGATCGCAAGAAGAAACCTTAGATATATCCGTCGGGAGAAAAGTCTATCGTTCTTATTTCTTTTTAGGACCCGGAAGTCGAGAAGTCTCAGTAACTTGTCGGATTGGAGAACAACCGGGTCAATTTGAATCCCTGTTATTAGAATTTGGAATGCGCGACAATGACCGAGGGAGTCCGCCGAATGCGGTCAATATTTATTTAGATGGAGTGCGGGAGGTATCCCATACCCTGAGTCCCGGAGAGCAAGTTTCTTTATCCCTAAATCTGACCCATGTCAGTCATGTTGCCATTGAAACCGTTTGTTCTACTCAAAATCGCTATTGCGATCGGGTGTACTTCTTTGAATCCACGCTTTTACCTCGGCTGAATGTAGCCCCCGCCGAGTCTAATTCTGAGTCTCCCAGTCAAATTTAGCAACGGTTGGGTTGGGAACCCCAACCCCTACAATGGCATGGGAATTGTTTCAATTTCGTTGCCACTATTGATTGTCAAAATAATTGCAACGATAGGGGTTTGGTCCCCAAATCCTCTCTTGGGTTTGGGGACCAAACCCCTACTTGATATCCCAATAATGGCCAAATTTACGTTATAACCAAGGACGAGTCACTTGTTCCAATTGCGCCACTTCATCCGCCGTTAATTGCCATCCCACAGCACCGGCATTTTGTCGTGCCTGTTCCGCATTTTTAGCCCCGGGAATCGGAATAATACCCCCTTGAGCAATCAACCAATTCAAGGCAACTTGAGCGGGAGTTTTGCCATAATTTTCACCGAATTGGCGCAACAAGTCTAAAACCGGAGCAATTTTCCGCAATCCCTCCGGTTTGAACCGGGAATCCCACTGGCGCGGTCCGCTGGGTTGGGGACTTTCGGGGGTATATTTGCCCGTGAGTAATCCTTGTTGGAGGGGACTATAGGCCAAAATGGTGATGCCTAATTCCCGTGCCGTTTTGATAATTCCCTGGGTTTCTACCTCCCGAGATAATAAAGAATAACGCACCTGATTGACGGCTAAAGGAATGCCGCGTTTGGATAAAATAGTATGAGATTCTCGCATTTGAGCAGCGGAATAATTGCTGACGCCAATGGTTTGAATTCGGCCTTTTTCCACTTCATCGGCTAAAGCATTCATCAAAGTTTCTTGACTCATTAAAAAGGTAAAAGGCCAATGAACTTGATAGAGGGTGACTTGGGTTAATTGCAGGCGATCGAGACTAGCCGTCACCGCTTCAGCAACCGATTCAGCATTAAACCGCCAGGGTAAAGGACCGTATTTTGTGGCCACTTGAATCGGAGTTTCCGTTTGCTGAATGAATTGACCGAGAAGCTGTTCAGATTTTCCTAATCCATAGACTTCGGCGGTATCAAAAAAGGTAATTCCGGCTTCGACAGCAGCATGAAAGGCTTCCTGAACCTGGGTGGCCCCGTAATCTTTGCCATAGTTCCAAAATAGGGTATCTCCCCAGGACCAGGCACCAATACCGAGGGTTGGGACCGTTGGTCCATTGTTTCCCAATTGGATAAATTCCATCGTTTAAAACCCTGAATTTTTGCTTGCCATTGTATTGTAATCCAGAATTACCAAGGGCTGCCAATCAGAGTAAACACAGCCCAAAAATAGGGATGTTTGAAATCCCGGGTTTGATTGTCGTTGATGCCCTCAGAACGCAGGGAAAAATTCCCGGATTCCGAGTAGAGGCGATCGCCTTCAAAACGCACTCTTCCCTCTAACATAGCCATCTGTGCCTGTCGCAGGGCCTCTGCTTTAATGGGTGCGGTTTTTAGGTTCTGGTAGAACTCTGTCATCAGGGCTAATGTTCCTTCATCGCTGACGTAAGTCAAACTCGCGATGGCGGTTTTTGCGCCAATTCGCACCGCTAATCCCGCAAACCCTAACTCAGCCTCCAAACTGCCGATCGCCGTGCGACAGGCACTTAAAACCAACAAATCCACTGGCGGATTGTTCCATTCTAAATCCCGCATTTCCTGTAAGTTTAAAGGACCGTCCCAAAGCTGGATATAAGATTCACTAGGGTCACCGGCATTAAATTGCCCGTGAGTAGCTAAATGGACTAATCGAAAGGGTTGAGATGCGCGCTGAAATTTGAGGTTTTCCAAGGTAAATTCTTCATTTAAAAAGGCTTGTCCGTTCTCTAAAGTCTGAATAATCGCTTCTAATTCCAACGGAACCGCTGGCAGATTGGGTAAATTACTAAACGTTGATGCTCCCATTGCTAAAATGGGAAAATTCCGGATATCCTGATAACGGGTATCGGTTAAGTTGACACTGGGAATTAAGCCGAGACGATATTTTTCGACTAAAAACTGCTCTCCATCGTGTAATGCGGCAATCGGAAGGGTTCTTAATCCGGCATCCATTGAAAAGGCAATGGTGTCAATTTCTTGGGCTGCTAATTCTGAAGAAATAGGGGCAATCAGCCATTGATACAGTTGTCGCGCCGGAGGTAAATAGGTTTGAGTATTTAATCGTTTGAGGTCCGTAACTTGGGTCAATAAATTTCGGGCAGTGGATAATAAGTATTCTTGGTTCGCTTCGGGAATAATCCGGTGAATGGGTTGACCCTTCGGGGTAACTAGGAGCAAATCTAGGCGATCGCCTCGGGATAAAACATAAACAATCGCCGGATTTGTCCCAGTTTCTTGGGAAATTTGGCGCAATCTTTGGACAATTTCTTCATAGGAGAGGGAGTCTGCGCCCAAATCTTCTTGAAAATAGGTTTCAAATTCCGATTGTCGGAGTCCTTCAATTTGCTCAATGGTTGCCCCGAGATTTTCGTTCCCTTGATTCAGGAAATTATCCAGGTTTAATCGGTTTGTTGCGACCCGATCCAGGGGTAAAATTCGACTATCGAGTTGGCGACTTTCAAGCTGAATCAGAGGTTGCGCTTCTGGAGGTCTTTCTAGCTGAGTTTGTAATAAATTTTCCGGCAAGTCTAGGGAGGGAGAAGACTCAGGAATCGGTGCCGGGGGACGGATGACTGAGGGTTCAACGGCAGCAGATACCAAGGAAATATTCCCTTGAGTAAAGGAAAAGGGAAAGGACTGCACGGGGACAATGATATTATTTTCATCGGTCATAATCGCCGCTAGAGTGCCATTGAGGTCCGCCTCACCGATAATAAATGGCGCTTGGGCGATCGCACTGCCATGACTAATTTTGATCTCCCCTTCCTCACTTAAACCAGCAGTGGAAATGCTGGCATCGGGGGAATTGGCATCCAGTAAGGTATCCGTTGCCCGAAAAAAGCGTCCGGTGGTAATTTCGGCAGTTCCCCCGGTACTCCCCTGGGCGCTAATGGACTGGACTTGTATATCCCCGGGGGCGGTTAAGGTGACATCTCCTGCTGCTTGTTCTGTAGCATTGGTGGCGATCGTCCCGGTTTCGATTCCCGGTGCCAAGGGTTCTCCATCAATGCCTTGGCAAGACTCACAAGCAGAAATAGTGAGATTTCCACCGCCAAATAATCCGGAGGTATTAATCTCTTCGGTGAGAATGCGATCGCCGCTACTGGTGAGAGTAATTTCGCCTCCTGTTCCCGTAGTTGTCGAGGTATTCAGGATACCCGTGGTAATTTCTCGTCCCGCAGTGACTTCGAGGGTTCCGCCTTCGGATATTATATCCCCAGTTGTGACAAAACTGTTGGTACTGGTGAGACTGAGTTGCCCCGGATTAGCGGTAACATTTCCTACAGCAATTTGCGCTGTGGCATTCAGTTCTAAAACCGGGGTCGTCGGATTGGCGTTCTCCCCGACTAGGTTGACATCTTCCAGGACGATTGTTCCAGAACTGTTCACCGTCAGGCGATCGGCTGTAATCGGCTCAGATGCCGTCATTGCGGTGGTTTCCTCAATGGCGATCGCCCCTAATGCACCCCCTTCCCCACCCCCGACTTCCCGCGCAAAGATAATACTGCCTGCGGTATTGAGAGTGAGAGATTGTGCCGCATTTTCCTGACTATTCAGGGTATTATTAAAGGTAATCAAAGTCCCCGGAGTCAGGGTACTCAAGCGGATATCATTGCCGAGAATCACCGCACTATTCAAAATAATATTTCCTTGGGTCACAATATCACTGGATAGGGTTAAGACATCTGCCACAATGTCCAAATTGGCGAGGGGAACCTGACTGCCAATAGGTTGGTTGACTGCCACAGTCCCCAAGGGCGAACTCACGGTAAGCTGGCGTTCCCCATCGATTGTGCCATTAAAGATGATATGACTCCCGGCAAAAGTAACATCGGCATTTAAAAAGATATTGCCAAAGCTGAGTTCTCCTTCCGTCACGACATCGGCACTCACCAAGGTTGCCCCTGCGGTATCAATCGACAGGGTGGCATTATCTGAAAGAGTGATATTTCCCGCGATATCCGTTGCACCTTGTCCTTGAGGCGATCGCAAGGTAACCGGATCGCTGAAGTCCACAACCCCAGCAATGCTAATCAGTCCCGTGCTATTTTCGGACCCAATAATAATCGAACTAAATCCATCCTCTAGGGCCGCTAAATCCGCCACCGTCAAATCCAAAACCGTATTTCCGCTATCACTCCCCCCCGATAAAACAATAGTTTGGTTGGGATTTCTCGGTTGTAGGGTGAGAATTCCAGTGCCAGTAATTGTGTCATTTAAATCAATTTCGTTACCCGTCAGGGTAATATTGCCACTGCCACTGTTGACAATCCCTACTGTGAGGGTATTGCCTGCATCCAGGTTAATATTGCCATTAACCGTGGTTCCTAATGAGTTCACTTCCCCGGCAGTAATAATATTTCCGGTGCGACTCAGGACTGAAATATCCCCCCCATTGGTGTTGAGATTTCCGGTAATAATATCGCTACTCGCTGAGAGAATAGCAGGACCGCCAGCGGTGGTAATATTGTTAACGGTAATGCTGCCTCGACTGAAACTCTCACCACCGGAAAACACCGTATCGGAAATCATCTGATCCGGGGGAACATTGGCCGGATTAGACAGACTCGCTTCCCCAGCGCGCAGAATCACCG
Source organism: uncultured Laspinema sp. (assembly GCA_964442465.1). Taxonomy (GTDB): domain Bacteria; phylum Cyanobacteriota; class Cyanobacteriia; order Cyanobacteriales; family Laspinemataceae; genus Laspinema. The sequence continues at coordinate 13,843 of CAYUEH010000046.1, forward strand.
AGGGACTGCTAGTGAGAATGGGGATATCCGGATCGGAACCTGTCAGAGTGGTGTCCGGTTGGGTGATATTAATACTCACTCCGACAATGCTCCCCCCGGCCTCCACTTTCAGGGAAGCGCCGGTATAGTCCCCAAAGCTCACATCCCCATTGGACGTCACAATCGGGTCAAACAGACTAATCAGGGTTCCCGGTTCTCCCGAATCTGTGCGAATCGCAAAATTTCCCCCGGCTGCAAAGTGAGAATCACCGGAAATCGGCCCCTCACTCACTAAGGTGATATCTCCCCCAGCGCGAAAGGGTTCAAATTGAAACTTCACCCGATCCACTGAAGGGATAGAATCCAAGGCTAAGATATCAATAGCGCGATCGCCTCGCAAGGTCAAATTGCCCCCGGCATCAGCTAAAAAAGGCCGGTCCAGGCTGTCTCGCACCCGCACCGTATCCCCAGCCCGCAACTGCATCTCCCCCGTGGTCTGTAAGGTGGTTTCCCCTAAAGTGAGGGTTTCGTGAGCGGACAAAGAGACCGTTTCCCCAGATAAGTGAGATTGAGTCACCGCCACATCTCCCGATGCGATTCCCAGTCCGGAACTGATTAATTCCACTGTTCCATCGGGGTTGATGCGAACATCGGTCACATGGGAAGCATTTCCCCCCGTGAGTAAGGCGGGTAAGGCGATCGGTGTGACGGGAAAGGGCGCAGCAATGTCCAAACTCAGGAGATGATTGGGTTGAGATAAGCGCACCCAACTCGAACCGGGAACCGTCGCTATTGTAATGCTTCCCTCCGGTGAGGCGACTGTCCCCTGATTCACAATCGTTCCTCCAATCAGGGTTAAATTCTGCCCCAATGCGACGCTTAAATTGCCAGAATTAATGATAGCCCCGGGCTGCAAAGTCTCAAAAACCAAAGCACTGGGAGTTCCTACTAAATTGGCATAATTATTTTCACCCACCGCATTAAACCAGCCCTCATCAAATCCCATCCCCGTTGCTGTCGTTGCCAGAAAAGAACCAGGGACATTCAGACTGGCATTCGGTCCAAACACTATCCCGGCAGGGTTCATTAAATAGAGATGGGACGCACCGCCAGTCACCTGAACCAGTCCATTAATATAAGAAGCATTGCCGCCATTAACTCGGCCTAAAATATTAATAATTTCCGGATTAGAAATAAAATTAGCAATCTCAGCGGGATTCAGCCCAAATTCAGTAAAACTATGGAACAGATTCCGACCATCAGAGGACCGCTGACCCCCCGTGATATCATAACGGGTTCCCTCGGGTGTAACAACGGTCCCTGTCCCATCTGTTGCCGGGACAATCGGTTGAGATTGGGCGCTCAAAGCCGAGAAGAACACCGCGAAGGGTAGCATCAAAAGCCCGATGGAGAGTGCTTTCTGGGTCAATGGTTTCCCGTTTAGATGACTCTTCTTTTTCCCATTCATGGCGGTTTTGACCTCCTTTGAGTTTGCTCATGCCGATTCCTGTCCTAATATAGCAGTCCTCCGAGAGTAAGTCTCCCCAGATTCGACTCAATCTCTCAAAATTCCTCACTGTATTGATACCAGATTTAGGCTAATTCTCTGCACTTTCCCCCACTTTTCTGGAGTTCAAACCAGGCAAGTATTGACAAAAAAAATCACCCGGTTTCACTGCTGGCGATATTCGGCCTCTTCTTTTCCCTAGATGGCGCGATATTTCGGCGTCCTGTGGGTCTCCTTCTGGGCGATCGCCTTTCAACTGAGGAGAAGTTAATTCCCAATCTCTTAGCGCAAATTTAACTCCATTCAATCGGGTTTTAGGTCTCATGTTTTACAGAAAGTTTTAAGACTTGCATTTTTCTAACCTTTTAAAACCGATTGTTTAAAGATTTATGACAAGTTATGACATAAGTTGAATTTCAAGCCATACTAGAAAAATAGCCCAATAAAGAAAGATAGATAGATCAGCTTTATAGTAAATCGTTCAGGGTCTCAAGGTGAGGTCCCGAAAGGCTTGTTAGAATTGGGGATAGGCGGCGTTAATATTTCTACAGACTTTGAGTCACATAAAGTTTGTCTCTGGATGCGGGCTAGATAATGTCTTGATCGCGTGTTTTCTCCTTCTAACCGAGTCATGTAGGGCTTGGTAAATATAGGGTCAAGTTCATCAATAAATTGAGGGTAAACTGCATAGCAATCGGTCACATAAAAAAACATTCCCAGCCTCGAATTATTTTCCATAAGGGTTTAAATGTTTCTTTCGATCTATCCCCGACAACAAAAGCTGAAATCCCTGGAAATCTTTTGTCTACAGCCGTCCAGACCCAGAATTTATGTTTTTTTAGCCACATAATTCTGTAACTCATCAACTTGAGAGACTTCAGGTATTTCTTCATAATCAGGGTCAGGTGGTAAACTCTCGCCAGAGGCTTTTACCCCATTAATAACCGTGTTATGACAAACTCCCATCAGCCGTTCTATCGTCGAAATCCATTTCCTTCAACATAGAGATGCAAACACTGTCGTTTAACTTCATCAGGATAACCGATGGGAGAATAGACGTCGATAAATTGACGACCACAGTACGCAGCATATATGGTTTTGTTTTCCTCTCTTCAAGCCATTTTTACTGATATTGGTGGACTGACACTTAGCACCAATCATATTCTCTGGAGGTAGGGACTTACCCCCTTATCATACAATATATGTGCAACGCCAATCCATTCGCCGCTTTGGCGCGCTGCCAACGCTCATTGAAACCCCACATAAGCTAGACATTTCTCACCTGGGGTTAACTGCTTTTTAAGGATGCCAGCACCCTCTCAGCCGCCTTCAGGTCCGCTGTCTCGAATCCTTCCTTAAACCAGCCATAAATCTCGGATAGAAGCTGGTCTGCCTCTGTAATTTTACCCTGTTCCTGCCACAGTCTCGCTAAGGATAAAGCGGCGCGTAGTTCC
>CAYUEH010000047.1:0-15006 GCA_964442465.1 uncultured Laspinema sp.
GATTTTTCGTTATTAAATTTACCACCTTGACAGCGGCAGTCTATAAAAACTAGCCCTGTATGACTGATAGACTGGTTTGATGTCGATTGATTTTTTGGGCCTCATCAGTGACCCGCGAGGACTTAGACAGAACTTTTCCTTGTACTTTTCACGGTCCAGTAATCCAGCCCAACACCGATCGCCGCTAGTCCCCAGAACCCCCATAATAACCAATCTCCCCATCGCACATAAAGGGTCTGAGTTTGGCGTCGGTAAATGGTATCCGCATGAATTTGATAGGTATTTTGTTGGGAAATCCAGAGGGTTTTGCCTTGGGGATTGACGATCGCCGAATAACCTGTATTGGTGGCGCGAACTGCCCAGCGATCGGTTTCGATCGCCCGCATCACATCTTGAGCATGATGTTGCTCCATCATGGTTGCGGTATAATGAGCATCATTCGACGCACTTAGGATAAACTCCCCTCCGCCTGCGGCTTGTCGTCGAAACAGTTCAGAAAAGGCAGAATCATAACAAATCCCGGCGATCGCTCGTCCGAAGGGCGTATCAAAGACTTGATCCGGTTTCCCCGCCACTAACCGCGCCTCTAACGGCGATAACCTCGCCACAATTTTACCAAAAATTTCCTCAAACGGAATATATTCTCCCAATGGCACCAACTTGGTTTTATCGTACCGGCTAAAGGTTTCTCCATCGGGAGTCACCGTGAGTAAACTATTGGTAAAATTGCCCTCTCCACTCCCAAAAGTTCCCACCCAAGCTATTGCATCATAATCCAGAATAGTCTGATAAAAAGAACTGTAACGGATATTTTCTGGTGTCCATAAATAGGGGAAAGCTGTCTCTGGAATCAAAATGCCATCGACTCCCGCCTCGGCTAACTCTTGATAGCCTGTGGTATATCCCTGCAAGGCGCGACGCCATCCTTGGGAATCAAACTTAATCTCATTGGGAATATTCCCTTGAATGATGCCAACGGTTAGGGCAGTTTCCGGAGATTGGGTCAGGGGACGATTGTAGAGAGCAAATCCGATTCCATGTAAAATCAGCAATAAAATAATCGGAGAAGCTAACAATAACCCTCTGGTTTTATTGGCATATTTCGGGGCAAAATTTAAGGACAAGATGGCTTCGGCAATCAACCCGTTGACGATGACGATCGCCCCGGTAATGGTGGTCGGTCCCGATAGCTGTCCCAGGTGCAAAATCACTAAGTTTTGGTGACTTTGGGTATAGGCGAGGGCAGTCCACCAGAGATTTCCGGCACTCCAAATCGCTTCTAAACTACACCAAACCGCAGTGGCGATCGCCACCCGAACCCAGGGAGAAGGAGAATGTCCAGAAACCTTTGTCAATAAGCGATTGATTGCGGTTAGGGTGATAGCCCAAAGGGTGACTAATGCCGCACCCCAGAGGGTGATAAAGCTCCAACAAAAAAAGGCGATCGCCAAACTCGCCAGCCAAGGAACCCCCAACCAAGTCATGGGATGAATTCCGGTAATCCAAAACAAGGCAATCCCATGATAGCCGATTCCCCAGAATAAGGGCAATCCTAAAAATTTCCATTGCCAGATTCGCTGAGGTTTCGATGGATTTTCGCCGCTTTTGACCAGGAGAATCCACAGGGGAACTAAGGCAATCCAAGCTAAGGGCCAAGCGTTGACAGGGGCCGGAGTTAATCCCATCAAAATCCCCCCGAATAAAGCGGCAGCTAATCTCCAGAAATTGTTGGATTTTAAAGCCAGTTTGAGAGTGTTTAACACGGTTATTTGTTTTGAATTATGTTTTTGGATAATACGAATTAGGGGATTACAAAATATAAATCATCCAACGGTTCAACTGAAAGGAAGGTATTTGTAGGGGCGCAATGCGCAGGCCCCAGGGGCGCTTCGCGAAGCGCCCCTACATTGACGGGGCTACTCCGTTGAGCCGTCACTACGAACGAACGTTTTGGAGATTTTATTTTTTGGATTTCCCTTAGTTATAAAGAAAGCGAGCCGGATGCTCGCTTTTTTTATTACAAAATCATGGTAATTTGCTACAACTGGCAGGGTCAAAAACCTGCCGGTTGTAGCAACTTTTAACGGTTCAGAGGAGTTTAATAGACTTCTTGCAAAAATCCGGATTGATCCCCCCAACCCCCCTGATTATCCCCCTCCCGTCCCCCTTAAGAAGGGGGAAGCCAGCGGAATAAATGTTTAGTTCCACCGGGGGCTTAAGAGAATTTTGCAAGAGGTCTAATTTTCCTCTTCGGTACCGTCGTCGGGGATGAGGTCATTGTCCGCATCAGATGCGGTGACTACATCCACTCCCGCTTCCATTTCCATTTCGGTTGCGCTGTCGGTAGTGAGGTCATCTTCTTCACCAGATGCGGGAACTAAGGCCACTCCAGCGATCGCATCGGAGGAATCGAGACGCTGAACTCGCACTCCTCGGGCCGATCGCGACTGAGAAGAAATCGCCTTACTCGCCTGCCGAATGATAATCCCGCGATTAGTCACAATCATCAATTCATCATCTTCATTGACGATTCGCAAGGCCGCTAGACGGTCTTTTTCATTGCGGAACTTGATCGCACAAACGCCTTTTCCGGCCCGTCGTTGGAGGCGGAATTGCGTCACCGGAACCCGTTTACCAAACCCGCCAGTGGTAACGACCAAAGCCCAAGGACCCGGATAAGAAGAGGTTTCGGCAACGTTCTCCTCTTCCCCTTCAGTCTCCTCAGTTTGCAGATCCGTTTCTTCCTGTTCGAGTTCGATATCGAGTTCGGCATCAAGTTCTACATCGAGTTCGAGGTTTTCATCCTCGATCGCCTCCTCCATTGCGGCAGTCACTTGGGAGGGGATCACATCCATGCTGATAATATTGTCACCCTTACGGAGGTTCATGGATTTCACCCCTCGGGTGGCGCGACCCAGAGGACGTAGTTGTTTATGATCCGCTTTGAAATGAATCGCCATTCCCTTCGCTGAACCGATGATAATGGTATCTTCCGGTCGCGATTTCCGGACCCAGCGCAATTCGTCGCCTTCGGATAAAGAGATGGCAATTAATCCATTGGCGCGGATATTGGAAAAGGCAGAGAGGGCCGTTTTTTTAATGTACCCGCCTTTCGTGAGCATCACTAAATATTCATCATCGGAGAATTCTTCCACCGAGACGAGAGAGGTGATTTTTTCATTAAAGGGAATCGGTAACATTTGAGTAATGGCCATCCCTCGGGCAGTGCGAGACCCGGTGGGAATTTGATAGGCATTCAAGCAATATACTACCCCGCGATCGCTGAAGAACAAAATGGCATCATGGTCGCGACAGGTTAAGAAATGGGCAATCCCATCATCCTCTTTAATCTTCGCCCCAGATTTGCCTCGGGTGGCCCGACTTTGGGCCTCGAAGGTATTCACCGGCATCCGCTTGATATACCCTTGTTCTGTAATCATCACCAGGGCTTTTTCATTGGCGATTAAGTCGGTGACATCGATTTCACCTTCGGCGTGTTCGATGACGGTGCGACGAGGGGTGGCAAACTTGGCTTTGAGTTCTTCCGCTTCGTTTTCAATGATTTCTAAAACCCGTTCCCGCCTTGCCAAAATATCTTTTAAATCGGCGATCGTCAGTTGCAGGTCTTCATGTTCTTGTTGAATTTTGTCGGCTTCTAAGGCGGTTAAGCGGCGCAATTGCATTTGCAGAATTGCATCGGCTTGGACTTCAGAAAATTCATAAGAAGCAATTAATTCTTGTTTGGCCGTGGGGGTATCCGCTGCCCGTCGAATCATCGCAATAATGCTATCTAAATTCTCTAGGGCAATTAACAATCCCTGTAACAAGTGGTCCCGTTCTTCGGCTTTTCGCAGTTCATAGCGCGTCCGGCGTTCGATGGTTTCGATGCGGAATTCTAGGAAGACGGTGAGGAACTGTCTGAGGGTGAGTAATTGCGGTTCGCTGTTGACCAGCGCCAGCATATTGGCTCCGAAATTGGCCTGTAGGGGGGTTTGTTTGTACAGGTTGTTGAGGACGACGCGGGGGTAGGCATCGCGCTTGAGTTCGATGACGATTCGCATCCCGTCGCGATCGCTCTCATCCCGGATATCGGAGATGCCTTCGAGACGCTTCTCGTTGACCATTTCGGCGATCCGTTCAATCATCGATGCCTTATTGGTTTGGTAAGGCAACTCGGTAATCACGATCGCATCTTTGTCGGGACGTCCGCGATGTTCGATGGTTTCAATGGCAGCCACGCCGCGCATGGTAATCGAACCCCGTCCGGTAGTATAGGCTTCCCGGATGCTGGTGACGCCCAAAATCTGGCCCCCGGTGGGAAAATCTGGGCCTGGGATATATTGCATCAACTCAACATCGGTAATCTCCGGGTTGTGAATCAGCGCCACTAATCCATCCAGGAGTTCTCCCAAGTTGTGGGGAGGAATGTTGGTTGCCATCCCCACGGCGATGCCCGAGGACCCGTTGAGTAAGAGTTGGGGGACGCGGGTGGGTAGGACAATCGGTTCTTGCTGCGATCCATCGAAGTTATCAATGAAATCGACGGTTTCTTGGTCGATATCCCGTAACATGGCATCCATGCTCAGGGACTGGAGACGACATTCCGTATAACGCATGGCTGCCGGAGGGTCGTTGTCAATGGAGCCGAAGTTGCCGTGACCATTGATCAGGGGCGATCGCATGGAAAAATCCTGGGCCATCCGCACCAAGGCATCGTAAACCGCTGTATCCCCGTGTGGATGGTACTTACCGAGGACTTCCCCGACCACCCGAGCGCATTTACGAAAGGGGCGCTCAGGGGTCAAGCCCAACTCGTGCATAGCATAGAGAATCCGCCTGTGTACAGGCTTGAGACCATCCCTAGCATCTGGGAGCGCCCGACCCACGATCACGCTCATGGCGTATTCGAGGTAGGACTGTTGCATTTCATTCCGCAGATCCGTCGGGATTATCCGCTCCTGGGAGGTGGTCATAAGATGAAAAACTCCAAAAAAGTGAGACTAAATAACAATGAGTCAGTGAACCGATTTGATGCTACCTCGCATCGAAATATTGCTAAATTGTGATTAATATTTTAACATAGATTGACCGAATTTTGCCCCGGAGCAAGGCTCTAAAATTATCAGATTTGTGGGGGGGTATTTGAGTGTAGATAATGCGCCGTGGATGAGGGGTAGTCGAGCAAGTTGCTCTCAAAAGTTCACGATGGGGAGTAGACAGTTCTCAGCGGTCAGTGGACAATGAAGAATAGACCCTGAACAAATTGCCTCCGACCAAGGACAAAGGACAAAGGACAAAGGACAAAGGACAAAGGACAAATGACAAATGACCAAGGACTGTTTCCTATAATTTACTCGGAAGAATTTTTAGACCATGATACCGGGCGATCGCATCCGGAACGTCCGGCTCGGTTAACGGCCATTGTCGAAGCGTTAAAAGCCGTACCCTGGGCCAGTCGCCTGTCCTGGCACCTGCCGACCCCGGGACATCAACCCTCGGTTCTCTCGGCGATCCAGCGGGTTCATACCCCGCGCTTGATTCATGAAATTGAAATGTTGGCGGAATGTGGAGGGGGCCGGTTAGACCTGGACACCCCGGTTTCTCGTTACAGTTACGAGGTGGCCCTGCTGGCGGTGAGTGCCTGGTTGGATGGCGTCGATCGCGTTTTGGAGACGGGGGAACCGGCGTTCGTGTTGGCGCGACCCCCGGGACATCATGCCGAAAGCAATCGCGGTATGGGATTTTGCCTATTTTCCAATGCGGCGATCGCTGCCACCCATGCCTTAGAAAAGCATGGACTGCAACGGGTTGCCATCCTAGACTGGGACGTCCATCATGGCAATGGCACCCAGGAAATTGTCGAAAAAAATCCCCAAATCGCCTACTGTTCTCTCCATCAATCCCCTTGTTATCCCGGGACCGGCGCAGCAGATGACACCGGCCCTTATGATAACATCCTCAATCTTCCTGTCCCAGCCGGCAGTACCCTCCCTGAATATCAGGTGTTGTTTGAGAAAAAGGTGATGCCATTTTTGAGGCGGTTTCAACCGGATTTGTTGCTGGTGAGCGCCGGATATGATGCCAATGCGGCAGATCCCTTAGCCCGAATCGACCTGCAACCGGAGGATTACGGCATCCTCACCGATTATTGTTTGCAACTCACCCGTCGGATCGTCTTCGGATTGGAGGGAGGATATCACCTAGACGCCCTGAGTAAATCCGTGATCGCCACCATTGCTCCCTGTCTGGAATTATCCTAGAACTTCTTGGCCTTTGGTTAAAGAGGGTGATCTTCCCTCTTTTCCCCCAGATTCAAGAGTCTTTGCCGATTTTAATTTTCGGAACATCCAACCCGATCTCGGTCATCGCATCTCGCCATTTGTCGATCCGAGTTTGAATCCGGTCTCTATTTTTGGTAGAGGATGTGATTGATTCACTAAAATCGGGGTCTTGACAGACTTTTTTGAGGGCCTCAATAATCTCAGCTTTGCTGCTGCGAATGTCCTCGGAACTGACATAAGCAAACGAGAGCATGATCACATCATAAATAGCGCGGTTGATGGATTTTTCCCATCCCGTATCAGGATTATAGCGCCGGAAAGCTCCGTAATCAAAAACCGCAAACACATCATCAATGGTTTTTCTAAAGATTTCGCGATGATGCTCGATGGTTTCATCATCAAAATGAATGCCCTGTTCTAGGTATTGATCCAGGAATTTCGATAACGTGCCGCGATAGGCGATCGGGTCGAAAAAGAAGGCAAAAAAGCGCAAAATCATTTCGCAATCTTGCATTCGTTTATCGATACTCAGAACCCGGCGAGTTTTTTGGAAAACCTCATCCTCGGAGAGTTCTAAAATTAAATCATTCAACTTGCCGCGATAGACGCTGTTGCGGATTTCCTGAGCATTCAGGGGGACAAAGCCCGTATTTAAGCGCTCAAAGACATCAAATTTAATATCCGGGTGGGATTCTTTAAGGATGACAATACAACGAATGGTCCGCGAGAGGAGCAAGCGTTGGTAAGACACCTCCAGGTCTTGAAATTGTTTGCGGTTAATGTCGGGGAGAATTTTTAACGCCCGGAGGGGAAATTCATTATTGAGAAACCGATAAATCGCGGTCAACCGTTGTTGACCGTCAATGACGCTATAGGATCCATCATCTAATTCGGCAAAATAACAGACAGGAATGGGAACATTCAGCAGGAGAGATTCGATCAACCGACTGCATTTGGTTTGGTCCCAAACTTGTCGCCGCTGAAATTTATCGGCCAAAACCAGAGTCTGGTCATCAATCTGAGCTTTGAGCGATCGGATCACGAAGTCATAAGGATGCGTGACGAGCTTTCTATCCTTCACCGGGATATTGAGTTCCTCCTCTAACTCTTCTTCGTCTTCCTCTTCAAATTGATCCTCAAGTAGTTCCTGGCTATCTTCAACTTGAGTGCCAAGACTGTCTTCTAGCATTGCCTCCCTCCTTATTCTCTGCATCGCTTGCTTTCTCCTGCCCTACAAGTATCTTTCTCTTTACTTCGAGACGGTTTGGCTCTCCGGGGATTGAACCGGCAAGACCCACGGTAAACTGTGGCAAGCTTGTTTTTACAGTGTAACAGTTAGCTGAACTCCAGGCGTGAGTTGGGTCTCGGTTTGGGAGGGATGGAGAAAGGGGTGAACCATTTGCTGGGAAAGAGGGAGTACAGATGTAGGGAAGGGATTCCCTACCCTACTCTATATTTAGGCTCTAGCTTGAAGGGCGTCAGTAGACTGCTTCCAGAATTCCAAAAAGCCTCCCTTTTTTAAAAGATTGTAGGGTGGGCACAGCAACCGTGGGTTCGGTGGGCAGTGTCCACCCTACTTTTACTACTTTTACTTTTTTAAAAGCCCCCCTTTTTAAGGGGGGTTGGGGGGATCGATCCCGAATGGAAGCAAGAGGGTCTAGTCGAAATCCCTGAAAGAGCGGGATTGAACGGCAAAAATCGGGCTCTGGAAACCCAGTTTTTCCGGTGGGGTGGGTGAGTCCGGTTAGCTGGATCCCAACATGACTAGAGAACAAGAAAGCTCCTGGATGACCGTTGTGGTGACATTATCCATCTCTAATCCGGACATAGTGCGCCGTCTGATGGCTTGGAGAATCACTAAATCATAGCCGATCGCCTCGTTGAGAATCGCCCCGGGGATATCATCATTCGGCGCAATCACAATCTGAATTTGGGTCGGATGACTCGGTGCTAATTCGGTGATTAAGGCAGAAAGTTCAGCATGAATGCGCGCATTCACCTCTTCCGGGGTGCGCCGATCGCAAACATGGAATAAAGTCACCTGTCCCCCATTCATCTGGGCTAAATTATAGGCAAACCGCAGGGAAAACACCGCCCGCGCTACGAGATTATCCACCAACACTAAAATTCGTTTCATTTCCAGGGGTGAACCGCGCAGGCGCGTCACTGCTACGGGACAATGCGCCGTCCATAAGAGGCGATCGATGACGTTGCCAAATAATCTCGCCCGCAGGGTGGTGGTTTCTCCCCATCCCATCACAATTAAACGGGCTTTTTGCTCTCGACTGGCATGAGCAATTCCCTGGGCGATATCATCATCAATCCGCACTGCTGGTTCGGCTTTGACCCCAAATTGTTGAGAGAGTTGTACCGCTGCGGCGACTAAATTCTCACTGCGAATCAGGGCGGCATCCACCGCTGATGCTTCCATGTTTGCCATCACCCGGGCGATCGACAGGGGCACGATTCGGCCCTCTTCTCGACGCACCAGCAATGCCGCCATTTCCACTAAATTCTTTTCGGTTTCTGGGTTATAAACCGGCACAATCACCGTAAATGGACCATGCGGCTGATTTCCTTCACCAAAAGGCGTTTTCACCGCCTCCAAATTGGTCGTCGGTGGGGTCAAACTAGCTGCCGCCCGCGCCGTTAAAAATGGCCCTAATGTGGCGGTGACTAACATCATCACAATCACCGTATTCAGGACATCCTCACTCAACAAGCGCTCTCCCAAAGGGTTCAAGGCGTTATATCCCACAATGGTTGCCGCCAGGGTTGCCGCCACCTGGGGAATAGACAGGGACCAAATTGCCAGAGTCTCGGCGCGAGTGTAGCGATACAGCAGTTGAGTCAACAATGCCGCGACTAATTTACTGACTAATAACCCTGAAATAATCCCTAGGGTAAACTCAAATGAAGTTAGGGTGACGATAAAGGCGGGGAGGTCAATTAATAGCCCTAAATTTACCATGAAAATGGGAATAAATAGGACACTTCCGACAAACACCACCTTTTCTTTCACCGGACCGGAACCCATTGCACCATTCACGGCCATTCCGGCTAAAAATGCCCCAACAATTTTTTCCACCCCAATGATTTGAGCGCCAACTGCGGCCAAGAAAACGGCCAGTAATACAAACAAAAATTGGTTGCCTTCTTCATCTCCAGACCGCCGAAAAAATTCCCGTCCCGCCCAGTCAAACCCAAACAGCACAATGCCGGTATAAAGGGTTAACAGGACGAGCATGATTGCCAAATTTACGAGACTAAAATTTCCGGCATGAACGCTGACGCAGACCGCTAAGACTAATAAAGCCGGAATATTGGTAAAAATGGTCCCGCCAATGGTCACCATCACCGCTTCATTTCCCATCAATCCCAATTGACTCAAAATCGGATAACCCAGAGGGGTATGGGAAGAGAGCAACGACCCGATTAACAGGGAAGCATTCCAACTAAATCCGAAGAAGCGAGCAATAAGTGTTCCGGTAATTAGGGGGAGTAAAAAGGTGATGGTTCCAAAGCCAATGGAGCGATTTTTTACCTTTTGAAACTCGGTCATATCCATTTCCAAACCCGCCACAAACATCAGGTAAACTACCCCAATGTCGGACAGGAGTTTCATGGTTTCTGATTCCGGCTGTAACAGTTGCAATCCATTGGGTCCAAAAGCTACTCCAGCCGCCAAGAGGCCAATTAATCCGGGCAGTTGTAGTCGTTCAAAGAAAATTGGCACGACTAAAATAACCGCCAGCAGAACAGCAAAGGCAAAGATGGGTTCGTTCTTCAAAAAGCCGAGGGCGAGTTCCATGCAGGTAGGAGGCTGAATTTTTTTTATTCTATCTCAGGGTTTCCGGATTTTACATAGAGGCGATCGCCTAAATTATTCCGGTGCTTTCACCCCCGGACAAAACCTAGGTAAATAGTAATTTAGATTACAATTTTGGCCCGGTCTAGGACGCAGATTCCCCGGCTAATTTTGCGGGTTTATCCGGTTATTTCTGACGGGTCCAATGCTAACTGCTCGATCGCCGTTACAGTCCGCTCTAATTCAGCAAATAACCCGGGATTAACCCCTGTGGGACGAAAGGCTTCCACCAAGGCGCGATAATACCAGAGTGTCCCGGTTTTCCTCCCTTTGAAACGGTCCCAAACCTCCTCTCCTATTGCCCGATAATCCTGTAGAATTGACCGGGCATTGTGCAGTTTATCCGAAGCACTCACCAACAGGACCGAGGGGGAAGCGGTGGGAAGATGGGACAGATAGAGTTCTTTACGCTCTCTCCAAGGGGGTTTTGGGGTAGAATCGGCATCGGTGCAAGCCTCTACAATTGTCGCGACGGTATCTCCAAAGCGACGGCGAATTTCTGCCCCGGTAGCGGCCCCTCCTTGGTCCTCGATCGCATCATGGAGTAACGCGGCGATCGCCTCATCTTCATTGGCCCCATATTCCAAGGCAATACTGGTTACCCCCAGTAAATGAGCCACATAAGGCACTCCCGAACCCTTGCGCTGTTGTTGAGCATGGAGTTCTGCCGCAAAGGTTAAAGCCTGATTAAAGCGGTTTGATAACATCTAGTATGTTCCTTCCGAGCCAGCGAGTTAGGATAAGCTGAATTTTAACAGGTTCAGGACTGACCCATCGGAACCCCGTTGCTCGATTTCAGGGTGAGGCTGCTCAAAAATCCCGGATGGGATGCCCGCAACTAGAGTTACTAAAACAATCCCGCAAATTTTTCAGGCCCTCGTTAAATTATGATGGTCAAGATGTCAGGTAAAAGACTCCGGATGAGTCTAGGGTATTTTCCCAGATCGAGGTCAAAATCCGGTTCAGTTTAAGCTAAACTAAACCCATTCCCATTCTCTCCGGACTGATGCCGAAATCTCAGGAGTAATCATCCTTCTCCTTTTTAAAAAAGGACCGAACTCTCAAGAATCAATCGCCGCTATCGACTAGATTGCAGTTATTATGGAACAACAACAGCCCATTGATGTAGCGGCTTACAACGAACGCTCTCTGAATACCCTATCCAGGGCGATCGCTTTGTCTGCCGAACAATTTGCCATCATTTTGGTGCGGTGCAATTATCGGCATTTGCAAACAGAAATGCTGCAACGACTGCGGGAACGATGTCCGGTTTCGGTGGCCGAAATCCATTTACCCCCCTTAAGTACCACGTTGTTTGGTAAAATGATTGAGGAATTTGGGGAATTGCCCTCACTCCCTGGGGTGATGGTTCTGGGATTAGAATCCGCAGTGGCGATCGATGAATTATTAATTTCCATTGATTTAGTCCGGGACGAATTTCGCAAACAGTTTCCCTTCCCGTTAATCCTCTGGGTAACTGACGATTTGCTCCATCGCATCACCCAATTTGCCCCGAATTTCAAAAGTTGGGCCGGACCCTCCATTAAATTTGAAATTCCCACCCCTAAACTGATTCAACGGTTACGCCAAACCGCCGAAAATTTATTTAACTGCATCCTAGAAGCCGGGGCGGACCAACTGCAAGTCGGTGCTGCCATTGAACTGTTAACCCACACCCATCGCCAGGAAATCGCCTGTGCCATTAAAGATATTGAACGGGGGGGGCAGCGTCTGGATCCCTATTTACAAGCCTGTTTAGATTTCGTGCGGGGTTGGAATGCCTACAGTCATGATGAATTGGCAACCGCCCGCGAATTTTACCAGCGCAGTCTCGCCTTTTGGCAAAAAGCGGTCCCCACAGTCCCCGCTTCAGAAACTCCACCGCAGGACAACTCTACCCTCCATTTAGAACGCTATGGCTGTTTGCTGTTTTATCTGGGGGCCTGTTGGCATCGGGAAGCCCTGTTACATCGGGGGGCCGCCCGTGGCGCCTACCGACAGGCGCGGGACTATTTTCAGCACTGTGTCGCCATCTACCGACAAGCCGATCGCCCGGATTTGATGGCAAAATTTATCAATGCCCTGGGGGAAGTGCTGCAAAAACTCCGGGACCGCGATGGATTGGAAGAGGTGGCATCGATCGCCACTCAACTGCATCAACAATATCCCGACCCGATCGCGGAGGCGCAGGATTGCGGCTATTGGGGGGAAGTGGCCCTGTGGAACTCCCAATGGGCGATCGCCAAGCAGTCCGCCTTAAACGCCCTCCAGATTCTGGAATCCTACCGCACCACGACTCTCACACCGGAAAAACGCAGTTTCCTAGAATGGTCCGCCCAATATCATCGCGGCTGGTATTTATTATTATTAGGGAGATCTCTGTCAGAACTGAGTGAGAGCAACGAAGCCATTGCCACCCTAGAAGAAGCCAAATCCGAAGCGCAACCGGAATGTAACCCTCAATTATACAGTGAAATCCTCCGGGAATTGCGATCGCTCTACTTCAACCGAGGCGATCGCCTCACTGCCTTTGCTCTGAAACAGGAACTCTACGCCCTGGAACATCAGTATGGGTTTCGCGCCTTCATCGGTGCCCAACCTCTGCAACCCCAACTCCATCCTCTAAATCCCACCCAACTGCTGCATCTGGGAATTGGCGATCGGCCCTTCCCTCGGAAACGCTATGCCGGGGAAAGTCTCACCGGACGAGAATCTGAAGTCGAATGTGCGATCACCCGCATTGGCCGACCGGACTACAAACTCACCCTGATTCATGGTCCCGCAGGGGTCGGAAAATCCTCCCTGTTATCCGCCCAATTAGCCCCCGCCTTACATCAAAAACAAATCGGACTGCATCTGGCATTACCCCTGGTTATCCCTGTTCAAGGGGATTGGTTTCCCGGCGCAGTTGAGGTATTTAATCGCGCCTTTGTTCAGATGGGATTACCCATTGTGGACATCACTGAGGAGCAAAATCGGATTCCCATGCTGCACCACCTCTGCGATCGCCTCGGAAAACATGGCGATCGCAACATCTTAACCGCCCTGCTGTTTGATGTGGATGCCGACTTATTTGATAGCGCCTATGAGTCACACCGCCACCTGTTTTATGAATTTCTGCACGACTGCTTGAACGTTCCTTTTGTCAAAGCAGTCGTCTGTTTGCGGACCGAACATCTGGCTGACTTACTCGAAAACGAATCCCTGCGATCGCTAGAATTTATCAACCGAGAGACCCGGGAAAACTTGTGCTATCATTTGCAAGACTTATCCCTGGACACCGCTCACCGGGCCATAATGGGGTTAACAGAACAGGCTGAATATCCCTTAGAATCGGAACTCAGCGAGCAATTAGTCCGCGACTTAGCCCCAGGCACCCTCGCCGAAGTGCGCGGACTGATGTTACAGTTAGCGGGTACACAACTGGAAGCCGAACAGATTACCACCCTCAGCGCCTATCAAGACTATGGCGGCAAAGCCGCCTTACTCCGACGAGGCATCCGCGAGGCGATTTCTGACTGTGGCATAGAAAATATCCAAATCGCCCGATGCGCCCTCCAAACCCTCGCCAAACCCACCCCCGACTGTGAACAGTCTCCCACCCTGCCCTATCCCTGCTGCAAAACTCTAGAAGAACTCACAACCGAACTCGGAACCAGTCCAGAGAGATTACAGATAGTGCTGGAAATTCTAGTCCAATCCGGCTTACTCTTCCGCCTATACGATACCCCAATCCCCCGCTATCAACTGGTGGATCAGGAGATTTGCCGGATGGTATGGCAGGGGTGATATGGAATCGGTTTTTTATATCATGTTGGCTCGACTACCCAGAGTGACCTAACCCCCCAACCGCCTTCCCACCTCTCCTTGGCCCTCTCCTCTTAGGAGAGGGAGAATAAGGAAAATTTTTTATTGCTGGAAGGGGGAGAAGAGGAAAAAATGGTTTTTTAGGTTAATCCACCGGCCCTGATATAAGACATTACGCAATCTTTAACACTAAATTCTAAATGTAGAGGCGATTCGCGAATCGCCTCTACATTTAGGGAAAATTCTCACAACTTGCGTAAGTCCTGTCAGAGAAAATGAGCTTTTAAAAACCAGTTAAGTATAAAAACGGAGTAAAAAAATTTGATACTATCTTAATCGCTTTTACAAATCTAGCGGTTGCAGCAGGGCGATCGCATTACAGCCGATATAACCCACTGCCAAGGGGGATTTATCCGATAACAACGCTAGAACATTCTGCAAGGTTTGTGGGAGGGTTGCGCCATAAATTTGCCAGAGGTTCTCACGGAGTTGATTGATGATGCGATCGCCTGCAATATCATCGGTTCCGGGTCTAAAGAACATCAGCGATCGCAATACTTTAAAATATCTAATATCATGACTCTGCACCACCCGTTGCATTTCCGCTGTGGCACGTTCGACTAATTCATCTTGGACGGTTTTCATCACCAAGGGTTGCAAGGTGAAGGCAGAGGATTCCTCCCCAAACCAGGATTCTAATAAGGAACGCCTCTCTAAACTGGCAATTGCTTCTAATAATGCTGCCGGATCGACTAACACCAGAAAATGGGTGTGCAGTCGGCAAAATGACACAGGTTCTTGCCAGATGGTTAACCAGTAGAGAATCTCTCGTTCTAAATCAGACAAGCGTTCCAATTGTTGGTGCAACAGGGTTCGCAATCTATCGCCGACCATTAGGGTATTTTGATTCAAAAAGGCGGCGACATTTCCCCCAAATACGGTTTGAATCAAGGGGGTGACAAGTTTGAGGGCGAAGGGATTGCCGCGATACAGTTGAATTAAGGCCGAAATTCCTAATTCTTTCCCGGTCAATCCTCGGGATTTTAACAG
>CAYUEH010000047.1:15106-16636 GCA_964442465.1 uncultured Laspinema sp.
GCCAATTCGCGATCGCGTCCGAAAAATGAGTCTAAATCTGGCGCTTCCTGCCAGTCTCGGATGGGAGGAGACTCGGGGATTGCCGGGTCAAAATCTGCTTCACAGGGTTCGGCGATCGCCTGCCAGTCGCTAATCCCCACGGCGGCACAAAGGGCGATGAAAATTTCCCGTTGAATGCGATCGCCATGCCAAAACCGGCGTAAGGTAGCGCGGGAGGTATGAGCATCCTGCCACCATCGCGCCGTACTGGTTTTTGTCCAACCTAAACGCTTTCTGGCGCGATCGGCGACTGCCAATCCTTCCGTCGATGCCTTCAGCGACTTTGACATACTTCCGACCTATCGAAGGATAACATTAATCCGTTAATTTGAAGGGACAATTAATGATAAAAATCTACGGAGGTAAAAACCCCCGTAGAATTCGTATTAAACGAGATTGTATGAGCCAATCACTTATGCCAGTCCCACTAACTTAGCACTTAGCTCCCACATCCGCTTACCATTATCATTATCCCGCGCTTGGGGAGAAACCCGTTGGACAAAAGATTTTCTATCTTTTTTCTGACGATTTCCCCAACTCCAATAAGCACCGGATTGTTTGTATTCCGGATCGGCAACCACATCCGCCACTCGTTCTCCCGCTAAATCCTGAGATACATATCCTTTAGTAATGTATTTTTGGAAGATAGGGAAGATTTTTTGAAATAGCGGATAATGGTTCCGGAATAAAGGCGTTTCCGCAACACATCCGGGATAAAGAGAAGTAAAGGTAATTCCAGTGGATTCATGATAGCGTTCATGAAGTTCGCGCATGGTTAAAACGTTGCAGACTTTGCTATCTTTGTACGCCTTAACCGGCTCAAACTTCTTGCCGTCAATCATCGAGTGGGGTTCTTTGAAGCCTTCAGCAAACCCTGTGAAATCCCCTAAATCCGGACGCGGGGGAATTTTGCCTCCGAGTTCATCGGGGTTGTGGGTGACAGTTCCCAGGATGACCATGCGCTTATCCGGCGCAGGCGATCGCTTCATATCCTCCAACATGATATTACAGAGGAGGAAATGACCCAGGTGATTTGTCGCGACACTGAGCTCATACCCTTCAGGACTGCGTAAGGGTTCCTTGATTAACGGCATATAAATCGCCGCATTGCAGACCAAAGCATCCAGGGTCCTCCCCGTAGCGCGGAAGTCATTGATAAACTGACGCACGCTTTGTAAGGAGCCTAAATCGATATGAAGAATCGTGTAGCTGTCCGGAGACATTCCCACAGACTGGGCCGCTTTTTCAGCTTTGGCTAAATCCCGACAGGCCATGATCACGTGCCATCCTCGTTTCGCCAGGGCTTTTGCGCCGTATAAACCGACCCCGGAGGATGCGCCCGTGATGACGACCGTTGACTTTCGATCTTGTTCCATCGGTAGAGAAATGAGTTGACCGTTGTTGACTACCTCTAGGATCTCATAATTGCGATCGTGATGGTCAACTAAATTTTTTTTCAGGTCCTAGGGTCCCGGAGTCGGGGTCCCTATT
>CAYUEH010000048.1:0-16612 GCA_964442465.1 uncultured Laspinema sp.
GGTGACTGTTTCTAATTCAGGTTCCTCAACCCCATCAGCAACTTCAGTTTCATCGTCAACTTCGGTGACTGTTTCTAATTCAGATTCATCAACGACTTCGGTGACTGTTTCTAATTCAGATTCGTCAACCACATCAGCGACTTCTGTTTCATCGTCAACTTCGGTGACTGTTTCTAATTCAGGTTCCTCAATGACTTCGGTGACTGTTTCTAATTCAGATTCGTCAACGACTTCCGTGACTTCAGTTTCATCTTCACTATCGGTGACTGATTCTAATTCAGTTTCATCAACGACATCAGCGACTTCCGTCTCATCTTCAGTCGGAGTTTCTTCCTCTAGGGAAATCTCTTCTGGAATATCTGAATCCGGGAGACTGTCTAAATCTTCCTCGAAACTATCGACTTCATCAAAGAGACCTTCTAAGTTGGCTAATAAGTCCTCGACTGCGGCATCAAAATCCGGTGGATCGGGGGTGACATAAGTTTTGACATACTCAATCAATGCTTGACCCAAATCGCTGCCGCGCCAATCTTTGCCTGCGGCGACGACATCATCCATTAAGGCGGCGTTACCTTTGGCTCCTCGGAATTGTAAAATGATGTCGTTATAGTCGCGATCGCTATTTCCATCGACCCGGATATCTTCCCAAGCAAAGGCACTGCCATCCCCGGTGATATCGGCAATTTGTCCGAAGTGATATCCATCATCGGGATTTGCAGTAACCAGGGAGAATAAAGGACGCAATGCACCTCCAGCATTGGGATTATTTAAAACCTGTTCGACGCTTCCATTGGGGACTAAAACTAGGAAAAATTCATCTCCCGGACGCATGGAAAAGCTCTTTACCCCTTGATACTCTCCCGAATTATAATTCGCTTCGCCTAAGTTTCCTTTAAATCGGGCTCCTTCACTAGGGTCATCAATGATGGTATAACCCAGTTCGGAATTACTGGCAGCGCGAGAAATTGCTTCTTGGAAAAACTCCATTGAGTTGGGATCAAGTGTTTCCATTCCGGACAGACTAACGATCGCCACTTGTCCTTTATAGGCACCCCCGTCAAACAGGAAATCAACCTCGACTTCTCCGGTTTCTCCCACGGTGAATGTCCCGGACTCAAATTTAGGTTGCAGATTGCTCAAGTCTGCGTCCGCTACCAAGTCACTCTCTTCGGTCTCACTCTCTTCTGTGTCACTATCCTCAGTGGTTTCGTCGGTTTCGCTGGTCTCACTATCGGTGGTTTCTGCGGTTTCGGGGGTTACGCTGTCTTCGGTGTCATTGTCTATATCCTCGTCGGTGACGAAGGTTTCACTCTCTTCCTCAGTTTCCTCGGTGGAGAAGGTTTCACTCTCTTCCTCGGTCAGACTATTCGCGATCGCCTCTTCGGCAATGTCATCAGGGTCGGTCTCTATCTCAGAATCGTCTGCTGCAATTTCTGTGATTTGTGCATCAACGGGTTCTCCTTCCTCACTGATGGCGGTGTCGAGGGGTTCAGTTTCATCGCTTTGTGCGAGGATATCTGCTTCAGCGACTTCCGCATCGGTCTCATCAGTTGCTACGGTTTCGACCGATTCCGCTACCTCCTCGGTAGGTTCGCTGTCCAGTTCGACCTCAGTCTCGATCGCACTTTCATCCCCCGTGTTGTCCTCTGTTTCGGCATCACTGTCGATCCCGGCAAGTTCCTCGTCCTTCGAGTCGGTTGCGGAGTCAATCTCGTCCGTTGTTTCTGGGAAACTCTCGTCGAATTCGTCTTCACCCTGATCGGTGGTATCGCTTACGAAGTCACTTTCGGTGTCGCTACTGGGTTCGTCGGCATCAATCTCTAAATAGGGAAGTTCCTCTAACTCTGCATCCGCCAGATCCGCTTCTGTACTGCCATCGGAGACAACATCCACCCCATCAGGGTCAGTCTCATCCCCGGAAAATTCATCTGCCTGTTCGCTATCCTCTGGGAGGACATCCCAATCTAACTCTGTATCGGCAACCCCGGGGATATCCTCAGTGGTTTCCGTGTCATCGATGAGGATACCGCTAGGGGTTCTCATTTCTTCCAGACGCATCGCTGGACCTTGATACCGTCGGGATTGGGGTTGGAACCCCTCCGCTTCTGGACGCTTTTGAGACCGAAAAAACAAGTTGAACATGAGTAGATTACTCCTGGTGATCTGGATTTGACAGAGACAAGGGGGTTGAAAGCTAGGGTTGCTTAGGCGATTCGCCCTTTTTTCGGGTGAATCTGTTCAACCCACTCTCCTGTGTGTTGCCTCTGATTTATTTATTAGGAATATTTCGGGCAAATTATGCAGATTGCTCGCGATTTTTGGGGTAAAACGGTTCAGTTCAGGGATTTTGGTCTCCCCAAACCCTTGCCCGGTGGCACTTATAGCCAATTTTAAAAAAAAATCTAAATTCCCAAAATTCTCCCGGGTGCTCACCCGGCGATCGCCCATAACTGGGGTCTGGGGTCACAACAGGTTGATGAAGCGGGTCTCAACAGGATCGGGAGTTGATACAATGGACTGTTCCGCTACGGTTACATCCCTCTACAGCAGTAATTCTTGTGCTGTTGCCTCGGATGCCGTCTTCCTGATGATAGATTTTCCCGAGTCCTCTCGTCTGAGAAAATCATGCCCTTTTTATTTTGAGGCATTTTACAAGAATATATAGCAATCCTTTCCGGATTTGTACCTCACCCGATGTCCCCTCGGATGTTCACCTGCCGCCAACATCCAAGGGGACGCCGACGTCTTCCACAACGGCACCTCATGACCGCTATATTCGGCAAATTTATGATAAAATACACAGAAAATCCTAATCATCTACCCAATGAAAACGCAACTAACCCGCCAATCCTGCTCCTCTAGACTTAATGCAATTCTCCGTCTTTTTCCGGTTTTTCAGGAGACTAAACGCCTCGGATTTGCCGGTTAAAATTTTTCATCTGTTCTGTAGACTTAACCTGACCGAGTGGGTAATCAAACCTTGACTCATTCCGAGTAGTGTCCCTAGATTTTCCTCCGTCAAGGTCGGCAATCTCTCCCGGTTTCGACTTTCTCTCTCTAAAATTTCTCACTAAAACAATGAGCAAACCGTCTCGACAAAATATTGGGTCGCAATTAAATAGTTATCAACTCTTACGTTACTTGCTGTTATTAGCTTTGGGTTGGGCGATTGTTCAAGTTTTCGGTTATTTTGAAACCGTTATCGTCATTTTTATTTTCGCGGCAATTTTAGCCTTTTTACTGAATTATCCTGTCAAATGGATTCAGCGATGGTTTCCTCATAATATTGCAGTATTTATTGTTTTTTTAGTTAGTCTACTCCTGTTTGGAGGACTCGCGATTACCCTCGGGGTCGCGGTGTTATCCCAAGGCCAACAATTGCTGGACCAATCTCCTGAACTATTGCAGGGTCTTTTGGATTTATTAGACTACATCCAAGAAGGATTAGCTCGCCGGAATTTAGAATTAGATTTAACCGCTATTGAAGAACGTCTCCGCGAGGAAGCATTGGCAGGAATAGGGGTGGGGTTAATGACGGTTCAAAAACTATTATCTAATTTGGTAGATTTGATTTTAATCGCAGTGGTTGCATTTTTCATGCTCTTAGATGGCAGACAAGTATGGAATTTGTTTCTCAAACTCTTTCCCTCTCATTGGCGAAGTGACATTACCCGGGCGATTCAGAAAAATTTTCTGGGATTTTTTTGGGGCCGGTTAATCTTATCCGTATTTTTTGCAGTTTCTTGTTTTGTGGTGTTTGTCATTCTTGATATTCCTTATGCTTTAATCTTGGCCGCAGTCGGAGGATTTTTTGATTTAATTCCGGGGATTGGTGCAACTTTAGGAATTAGTTTAATTTCTCTAATTTTATTACCCCAAGGAATTTGGCTGAGTATTAAGGTTTTAGTGACTTGTATTGTGCTTCAACAGGTTGAAGAAAATTTATTGATGCCTCGCATCATGAAAAATTCTATCAATGTCAATCCAGTTATTATGTTTTTAGCGTTGTTAATTGGAGCTAGAGTTGCAGGGTTACTAGGGATATTTTTGGCTATTCCCATTAGTGGGGTAGTAATTACCCTATGTAAAACTGATGACACAAATGGGGATGAATAAGAGTTGAAGTTTATCTGGATCAAGAAGAGATTTAATAAAAAACCGGGCTTGATAACCCGGTTAATCTGAATTAAACGATAAATATTGGGAGGCTTATAACAGCGGACGGATTCTTTCTCGATAGGCCGGTTCATTTAAACCCATTCCTTGATTCGCTTGACCCGGGGGAATCATTTCTTCGAGGGCGGCAATGCGATCGCTACTGGCTGGGTGGGTACTTAAAAAGGTCGGCGCAGAGGGTTTGCCGAGGAGTTTTTCAAAAAATTGAACCAGGCCCAGAGGTGAGTAACCTGTGTTCATGAGAATGGCTAAACCAGCGCGATCGGCCTCATATTCATGTTGACGACTCCGGGGCAAACGAAGGGCTAATTCTACCCCGAGTTGTACGGCAATATTGCTATCCACACCGGCAGCACCAGCTAATCCTCTGGCAATGATCACTTCGCGCATTTGTCGAATGGAATGTTTATGGACAACATGGCCAATTTCATGACCCATTACCCCGGCTAATTGCGCTTCATTATCCACAGCTTTCAAAAGACCTGTGGTCACGTAAACAAACCCACCCATTGTGGCAAAGGCATTAATGCTTTCATCCTGAACCACCTGGAAGGTGTAGGGAAGATTGGGGCGATCGCTTTGAGCGGCTAACCGATCGCCTAACTCGCTAACGTAGTTATTAATTTGAGTATTTCCATATCGCCTAAATTGACGACTGAGAATTTGTTGGTTGATTTGTTCACCCAGGGCAACTTCCTGGGCATCGGACATGGTACTAAGCTGGAGGACCTCAAGTCCCGGCCCAATTAACCTCCGGGGGTTAAATGCGGAGCTAGGATAGGATGAACTGACGACTAAGGCGATCGCCATAATCGCAGAAATCATCGGGTAAATCCAGCGACGATGAGTTCGATTAGAAATCCAAGCGTAAAAGTTGAACATGATAAATGTGAGGAACGTTTGAACAAATAGGACTGATATGTTGGAGTTGAGGGCAGGTCTATTAACCGCGATCGCAATGCTCCTAGGACTCAGAGATCCCCAGGTCTGATCCTCTGGGCAATTAATATACTGCCCTCTCTACAGGTGGGATGACATCTTAAAAGCTCCGGCGTCAGTCCTGTCTGATATCTTTGACGACTCAACCCAAGACTCTGATATTTTCAAGACTCCTGGACTGTTTAATGCCGGTCAATTCAGTCTACTTCCAGCATAAGCGATCGCCTCCCTCCCGATCCAGATGACGAAGCTGGACAAAGGCAGGTTGCCATTCCCCATCCCTCAGAATCCTCCCCGGGGGTTTGTAGAACTAACTGCTCCAGATCCGAGGATCGCAACGGGGACTGGGAATAGACCTCAATCCAGGGATTCAACGGTGGGAGGGGGAGTCAGAATTGCGATCGCCCCGAGATTAACTGGGTTCTTCAAAAACTCCCACAGGTTGAACTAATAAGGTAATACAGTGAATGCCGACAATGCGAACAGGTTCTCCGGGTCCAATGACAATTTCGAGATCGCACCGCGCAGGCCAATAACTGCCCCTAAACTGGACTCGGCCAGCTATATAGGGGCCTCTAATCATCTCATCCACAATGCCGATTTCTCCGGGTCTGCCGAGAGTATATTTTAAGTTGGGGTCTTGATATTCTTTCAGTTTGGCAGGATGGGGAGCAAAAAGGTTGTTAAAAAAATGGAACATGGGATCTCGGTTGAACGCGACAATCCCACCCTAAAAGGCTTGCTAATTTCTGGGGGATACTCCCGTGTCACTCTCTGAATTGGTTGCTGAATCTGGATGTTTTGGGGACGATTTTATGAGGTTTAATCCCCAATCCGAATCAACTCTTGCAGATGGACTTGTGCATTTCCCGAACTGCCACATTGCACAGAAGGCGATCGCACTCTTACTCCTCCACACATCCTTCAATATTGAGGACGGCGGGGCTCGACTGCTGGACAATCACGGGACAATTATCCTGATCCGGCCAAAATCGATCTATAGCGTAATGAAAGGCGATCGACCAAAATAAAGTCACAAATGCCACCAACCCTAACTGTTCCGGGGAGATAAATCGTCGTAGAGGTTCTGATTGTGGCTTCTTGTCGTCCATAATACTGCCTAGTTTGGGTCATCTGCGATCGCAATGCACCTGTTGGATTCATTCCAGGGGAATAGAGCGTTCAATCGAAATCGAACGCTTTGGTGCAAAATTCCCCTGTTCCATATTTTATGCTAATTTTCCCAGTTTAGGGTATCAAAATCCTCTCGTTGAACGAGTAAAATTTAACGATTTTTTCCCATTGAATTCGCCCCGGTCTAGGAGAGGGCTTCTGGGTTTAAATTCTAGCAGGGATGAGGCGTTGACCTTACAGGGTATGGCATCAAACCAAATCGATTCCACCGGATTGAAATCTGTTGGTCAAAATTGCCCGGTCGCCATCAAAAAGAAGCGATCGCGCCTCGGACTAGACATAACAGAGTATAAAATAACCTGAAGCGTTCCCCATTGGCCAATTTTCATCAGAGTACCATCACTGCACCTGATTGTGCAATGATGTGGGTTTTAATGACGAGACTAATCCCGGATTAGAAACATCTTCCCCGGTCATCTTGGGGAGTCGCTTCCTTTGTCCCTTAAGTTGACTGAAAATCTGGGACCAATTTAAGGTGATAACTCTAGGCAATAATACACAAATTGTCGCATTAAATAAAGTCAAAAGGATAAATTCAAACCAGTTTGATAGCACCATAAAACTCTCCTTACTGAAGCTGATTCGATAGTGGGTTTAATTATAAACGCCAGATCAGGCGAAACGGTAAAATTTCAGACATTTCCATAATTAGAATTTCTTCTAGTTCCTATAAACAATTCTCAAGATAAGATTGATTACAGAGCATCGGGTCTTCAGGAGTAATTTTCCATACAGAGCAATCGTTTCAGTAATTTTATAATTTTCTCGCCATCTTGGATTATAATCTAAATTGGAACTTCCGTGCCTTCTTTATCCCGGTCTGAATCGGAGTAGAGAGGGTAAAGTGGAATCTGTCTAACTCCTTCAAAATCTTTTCAAATTAAGTATAAACTACCAGAGAGTTTCTCGCCTCGACTCTTCCTTCAACACCCCAAGAACGGTGAGGAATCCCTCAAAGATTAGGGGTTTCCAAGGAATTGCACCGTGAAGGGAACTGAGTGTTGGGAAGCCAAACGCACAAACCATCCAAAATACACAGCAAGGTCTCCGCAAAGCTGTCTTGCTGTGTATTTTGGATGATCAATAGAAGGCTATTATCCACCGGCGGCAACGCTGGAAATCTTCTTGAATACGTCCAGGGATTGACTACAGGCTTCCGCACACTTTTTACAATGTGCGTCGTCATGGGTTGCACATTCTTTCGCACAAGCTTCGCAAATATCGATGCAGGCGCGAGAGACTGGTTCAACGAACTGAGAACCTCGACTCATAAAACCGGCAATGGTCCAGCACATTTGAGAGCAATCTCGGCATAAGCGAGCGCAATCGGGCATATTGCCAATACATTCGTCGGCACAACGCTCGCAATGAATAGCACAATTAATGATCGCATCTATACTGGCTTGATTAACTTGATGAGCCATGAAAATTTTCCTCCTTTGTTTCCAATTAAGTTCTAGCCTCTACATTATCGGTGCAGGGTGGCATCATCCTCTATCTAAAGTGTGAATCATATTATATCTCTTCTGGGGGATGTAGATTTCATTTCAGTTTCACTTTTAGATGATATCCTGGAAAAATGTTGTTTGTTTAGCCGGAAAACCCTAAATAAAAATTAGGCAATTTTCAGGTATATTTTTTAATACAATTAAGAATAAAAACTTATATTTTTAAAGCATAGAGAAAGCAATTATTCATCAATTATTATAGCCGAATTAATCAAAAACTAGTCTTGCAAAACGGGATATTTTTGCCTTATAATATCATAGAACAGGGATAAATAAGGATTGGTAAATATGAAGTTACTCTTAGTAGAAGATGAGCCAGATTTAGGGGCTGCGATTAAACGGACCCTAGAACGGGAAGCCTACGTGGTAGACTGGGCCAAGGATGGAAGAGAGGGGTATGACTATCTTGAAAGTTATAGCTTGCAATCGGTAGAAACACCCTATACCCTGGCAATATTTGATTGGTTATTACCCGCTATATCAGGGATAGAATTGTGTAAGCGTCTACGGGCTTCTGGCAGTGCTTTACCGGTGCTGATGCTGACCGCAAAAGATAGCATGGAAGATAAAGTGGCTGGGTTAGATGCCGGGGCGGATGATTATTTAGTTAAACCCTTTGGGATGGCGGAATTATTGGCAAGGTTGAGGGCATTACAACGGCGATCGCCTCAATTGCAACCCCAGCAAATTCATGTGGGAAATCTGACTCTGGATTATGGAACTCGTACCCTCTATTGCTATCAAAAAACCGGGGAATCTGTGGCTATTTCCATGACGAATAAAGAGTTTCAGTTATTAGAATATTTCATGCGGCATCCCCAGCAAATTATTACCCGCGATCGCATTTTGGATCGGCTGTGGGAATTGGGTTCAGAACCCGGAAGCAATGTCGTCGCCGCCCAAATGCGCCTGCTGCGTCGCAAACTCGCCGAACAGGGTTACGATCGCCTGATAGAAACGGTGTATGGATTGGGATATCGCTTCAAAGCTGAAGAATAAACCAAAGGGAATAAAACAGCGTGAATCACAATCAACTTTTTCAAAAAACTCGCTTACAACTGGCTTGTTGGTATGCGGGAGTCATGGGAGTGATTTTGGGATTATGTGGGTGGGGAATGTATGAAGCAATATCCCACGCCCATTGGATGACCCTTGATCGCGAATTAGAATCCGTTGCAGGCACCCTTCATGATAGTTTGGAACCCGTCTTGCAAGAACCGGGACAATTAGAACCGGAAGTAGCCCGATTATTGCCAGATTTATGTACTAAAAATGAGCAGTGTTGGACCCGACAATTCAATCCCGCACGACACGCGATCGGGGCGCTTCATCAAGGATATTATTATGTCCGATTACTGGATCTACCCGGCAATTTAATCGCCGTGGCGGGAGTGAGTTCCGATGGATTACCCGGGATAGAAAGTGCAGAAACATGGCAAACCTTCTCCGACAGCCAAGGGACTCGATTTCATCAAATTGCTGTCGTATTGCATACGGAAGATGGCCGAGATTGGGGCAGTTTGCAAGTCGGGAGAAGTTTGCAAGAATTCGATGACTATTTAATGGCAGTTAAAGTCATTATGTTAATTGGATTCCCCATTGCTTTGTTAGGGGTGGGGACTGCCAGTTGGGGATTAGCGGGAGTTGCCATGCAGCCCATTTATCAGTCCTATCATCAAATTCAACAATTTACCGCCGATGCTGCCCATGAATTGCGAACCCCGTTAGCCGCAATTCGAGCCACAGTCGAATCCAATTTAAGAGTTAAAAACTCTAATCTTGAAGATATTCTGGATACCTTAAAAACCGTCGATCGCCAAAACTTACGCCTCTCTCAACTCGTGAATGATTTGTTATTATTATCCCGGATGGACCAAAAAGAACTGCCTCTTAAACCCTCGCCTTGTTGTCTCAATGATGTGATTAGCGATGTTGAAGAAGAAATCGCAGTTTTGGCTATTACCTCCCAAGTCAAGCTCACCACAGAGGTTCGAGTCCCGCAAGCAGTTCGGGTGAAAGGGACTGAAGAAGAACTCTATCGACTCCTGTTTAATTTAGTCAGTAACGGCATTCAATATACTCCGGCAGGAGGGGAAGTCAGTCTAATTTTAGATGCCAGCGATCGCCATGCCATTATTCAAGTCAAAGATACAGGTATTGGAATTCATCCTCAAGATTTAAACCGAATTTTTGACCGCTTTTATCGAGTGAATAGTGACCGCGCCCGCCATACTGGAGGTTCGGGTTTGGGACTCGCGATTGCTCAGGCGATCGCCAAAACCCATCATGGCAATATCCAAGTGCAAAGTGAATTAGGTCAAGGGAGTTTATTTACCGTGCGACTGCCCATTTTAGAATCAGCATAGGGGTAAATTAAATTAAATTAAATCTAGATTGATTGTAAATGAATTTGAAGATATGCCCAGGAGTGCGAGCATCTTGCTCGCTATTCCCAAAAAGAGAATCCAATTTCATCCTAATTTCATTTTCCTCTGTCAGACTTGGGGGTGAGGTTTGATTCACCCTTACGAGATCCCGACTAATCATGCGATCGCCTAATTACTCTAACCTAACCCCGACCTTACTGGCTGCTATCCTGCTCGTGATGACGCCTGCGGCAGTTATCGCGCATCCTGGACATGGAAATGAGTTTGAAGGCGGTGGCGATGTCAGCGCACCGACGGGGGGAATTGAAGTCGATTCTCAAACCCTGGAACCCATGGGAATTATAGTTGAACCCGTGCAACAATCCGTGATGGAAGTCGGAATCAAAGTCACCGGACACATTGAAACCTTACCCAATGAAACCGTAGAAGTAACCGCACCCATTGCCGGGAAAATTATTCAATTATTAGTGCAACCGGGAGATGCGGTTCAAGCGGGAGATGCTGTCGCAATTTTGTCCAGTCCAGAATTAGCCGCTTTGCGGGTTGATGCACTCCAAAAACAGGCTGAAGCTGAATCTAATCTCAAGCAAGCTGAGGCAAATTGGCAATTAGCTCAACAAAATTATCAACGACAGGTAACCATTGCTGATGCAGAAATTGCCCAAGGAGAACAGCAAGTGGCAACGGCTCAATCTCGCTATGAACGGGACCAGAATTTGGTAGAGGAACGCGGGGTATTAACTGCCGCAGAAGAAGGGTATCGTCGCCAAGTGGAATTAGCGGAATCGGAAATTGCCGCAGCGCAGAAACAAGTGGAAATTGCTCAGTCTCGCTATCAACGCGATCGCCAGTTAGTTGAGGAAGGGGGAGTGCTGTCGGTTGCCCGAGAAAACTATCAGCGGCAAATGGAATTGGCAGAAGCCGAAATTGCCCAAGCGGAAACGGAATTAGGGGTTGCTCAAGAACGCTTTGAACGGGATCGGGAATTAGTAGAACAAGGGGCAATTCCCCGCCGTCAGATGCTGGATTCTGAAGCCAAATTTGCAGCGGCAAAATCCGCATTGAAACGCGCTCAAAGTCGGTTAGGACAACTGGAAGCCGAATCGGAAGTGAAACGGGCCGAAATTGATTTGCCGTTACGAGACTTGCGGGAATCGGAAGAATTATTAGCGCGATCGCAAACCGAATTAGCCCGCGCTCAAAGCCGCTTAGGACAACTGCAAGCCCAAGCCGATCTGAAACGAGCTGAAGCGGATTTACCCTTACGAGATTTGCGGGAATCGGAAGATTTATTAGCCCAAGCGCGAGGGCAACTGACTCGGGCAAGAAGTCGCCAAGGGGTGATTGCCGCAGAAGCGGAATTAAAACGGGCTGATGCAGAATTACAAGCGGCAAAATCGCAGGTTAACTTGAGCGATCGCACCTATCAAACTCGCCTCAATCAGTTAAATATTACCCCGGATGAACAGGGAACCGTTACTGTAACTTCTCCGATTACCGGCATCGTTGCTCACCGAGAAATTACCCAGGGTCAATCCCTGGAGACAGCGGGAACCACTTTAATGAAAATTCAAAATCAAGCGCGGCTGGGTGCAATCGCAAATTTGTATGAAAAAGATTTACAACAAGTCCAAATTGGACAACAAGTTAATATCAGAGTCGCAAGTTTTCCCAATCGGATTTTTACTGGAAGAATTGATTATATCGCCTCCGATGTCCAAGGGGAAAACCGAGTGATTCCCGTGAGGGCGGAAGTGGATAATGTTGGGGGAGAATTAAAACCGGGAATGTTTGCGGAGTTAGAAATTGCTACCGATAGAACCAGCGAAATGGTCACCAGTATTCCCGAAAGTGCCATTGTAGAGGTTAATAATTTGCCGGTGGTTTATGTCAAAAATGGGCAGCAATTTCAGCCGGTTGAGGTGAAACTCGGACAACAATTTGGAGAACGAATTGAGGTGAAAGGGGGATTATTTGCAGGCGATCGCATTGTCACCGAAGGGGCGATGCAACTCTACGCCCAATCCCTCCGAGGTGGCAGTCATAGCAGCCACGATCGCCCGGAAGAAACCGAGACAAACCAGATGAATGCGGCAGGATTAATGCAGTGGGGATGGCTGCCTCTTGGAGGGGCGATCGCTGGGGTGGCATTTTGGTTAGGACGGCGCAGTAAACCACTGCCTAAATCAACCGCACCCTACCCAAATTTTCCCTCAAAAGCAGGTGAATTTTCCGAAACAGCTAAGGGTGAGGTTTGTGAATTACCAGTTTTAGTCAACAATCATCATCATCAGGAATAAATTCCTCTGGAATCGTCATGCGCTTAGAGAGTTTATCCATATCTCTCTACATCGAACCAAAGCGAATTTTCCCCTCAGCGAAAGAAATGACCCCATGACATTGTTCTAAGAAGTCCATTCCCAGAACACCCCGCCAACGAATAAACTCCGGTAGGTCTAAAGCAATGACGGGAAAATTTTCTCTTGTATGTTTTTGATATCCAAACAAGGGAACTTGAAACACCGGAGTATTCTTGTTTCCACTACCCGTAAGAATGGGAACATACTTGAGAGGATTATTGAGATCGCACCCGACCGTTTTAAGTATCTTTGGAGATAATGAGGT
The DNA here is from genome assembly GCA_964442465.1 of uncultured Laspinema sp. Lineage (GTDB taxonomy): Bacteria > Cyanobacteriota > Cyanobacteriia > Cyanobacteriales > Laspinemataceae > Laspinema. The sequence continues at coordinate 12,830 of CAYUEH010000048.1, forward strand.
AAAAGTTGCTCCAGAATCTACCAATAAAGGTGCTATGACAGACGGTCCGCCTTAAACACTTACTTTGACTCGAATCAAGAGGTAATTAACTTTCCAATCCGGGTTGATTAACCCTGGATAGGCTATGTGCTCTAGCTGATAAACTTGATCATTGCTCACATTAGCACCCCTGCATGCTCGGGAACAAACGGCCCGGTATATTCGATCGCCAGAGGTTTGTTTCGGAATTCCAGGAGGCGATCCTCAATCTGATCACAATCCGGGGAATGCGCTAACAGTTCCCCGGTTGTTACGGATTGATCGGGATTGAGTTCCTTGTAGGCAATCAACACCCACTCTTGGGGGTAACGGCGTTTAATCTCTTCCATACTTAACAGTTCCCCAATCCCCTCGGTTTTGGCATTCGTCGGGGACGAGGTATCCGGATCACTGGCATTGACTGCGGCTTTTATCGGGTTTTCCATTGTCTTTACTTTTCCCGGTTGAGTTTTAATTTCACGATTTTAGCAAAATTTCATCGTGATTTCATCTTTTCATGTCACCCTGAAATTACAGCCCAACTCTTAACTCCCAACCCTTTAAATCCATGCTTAATGGTATTCTAAAATGGTCGATCGCCCAGCGGTGGTTAGTCGTAATTGGAGCAATAATTGTCACAATTTTGGGCATTCATACCATTTCCCAAATGCCCTTAGATGTGTTTCCCAATTTTGCTCCTCCTCAAGTGGAAATTCAAACCGAAGCCCCCGGATTAGCCCCGGAAGAGGTGGAATCTTTGGTCACCTATCCTATTGAAAGTGCCATTAATGGAACCCCCGGATTAGAAACGGTCAGGTCCGCTTCGGGAGTCGGACTATCGGTGGTGAAAGTGATTTTTAAATGGGGAACGGATGAATATCAAGCGCGACAATTAGTCACCGAACGATTGCAGCAAGCAGCCAGTCAATTACCCCAAGGGGTGGAAACGCCACAAATTTCTCCGATGTCTTCTCCCATTGGCACTATTATTCAATATGCCTTTACGGTAACGGGAGAGGGAGAAACCACTTTAATGGAGTTAAGACAATGGGTCGATCGCGATATTGTTAATCGATTGCTGGCCGTCCGAGGAGTGACTCAAGCCATTGCCTATGGCGGCGATGTTCGGCAATATCAGGTTTTAGCCGATCCGATACAATTACAGGCTTATAATGTGTCTTTAACTCAAGTTAGAGAGGCAGCCGAAGCAGCAAATACGAATGCGGCTGGGGGGTTTTTACAAAGTCCGGATCGGGAATTAATTATCCGAGGAATTGGTCGGATTGAATCTATAGAAGATTTACAAAAATCCGTGGTCACATCCCGGAATGGGACGCCAATTCTGTTAGAAGATGTGGCGGAGGTGAAAATTGGGGCGGCTTTGAAACGGGGCGATGGCAGTGTGAATGGACAAGCTGCGGTGGTGGTGGTGGTGAATAAGCAACCCCTGGCCGATACTCCTACGGTTACGAAAGCGGTGGAGGAGGCGATCGCCGAACTACAACCGAGTTTACCCCCGGATGTGAATGTGATGGTGACCTTTCGCCAATCGGACTTTATTGATGCTTCCATTGAAAATGTTAGAAATTCCCTCAGAGATGGAATTATCATTGTTTCGATTATTCTATTTCTATTCTTGATGAACTGGCGCACTGCGGTGATCACCCTGAGTGCCATTCCTTTATCCTTAATTATTGGATTAATGGTGATGAATCTCTTCGGTCAAGCCATTAATACCATGACATTAGGAGGATTAGCAGTCGCCATTGGTTCAGTAGTAGATGACTCCATTGTAGATATGGAAAACTGCTACCGAGGGTTAAGAAAAAATCAAGCAGCAGGGAATCCCATTCCTCCGCTTCAAGTGGTTTATGATACGTCGGTAGAAGTCCGAGTTAGTGTCCTATTTTCTACCGTAATTATTGCGGTGGTATTTGCGCCTATTTTTACCTTAACTGGCGTAGAAGGTCGAATTTTTGCCCCGATGGGAGTGGCCTATTTAGTGTCAATTTTTGCCTCTACTTTTGTGGCATTGACCCTTTCTCCAGCCTTATGTGCGTTTTTATTAGCCTCTCAACCCTTACCGGAAGAAGAAACCTGGGTATCACGGGTTGCGGAACGACTGTATCGGCCTTTGTTGCGGGTGTCAATTCAATTGCCCAGGCTGGTTTTAATGATAGCAACGGCGGCATTTATTGCTTCTTTGATTGTCTTGCCTTCCTTGGGACGGGTGTTTTTACCGGAGTTTCAGGAACGGTCTTTAGTGAATGCAATGGTGCTCTATCCGGGAGTGTCTTTAGAGATGACAAATCGGGCGGGGTTAGCGATGCAAGATGCCTTGAAAGATGACCCGCGTTTTAGTTGGGTACAGTTGCGATCGGGACGAGCACCGGGAGATTCTGATGCTGGGGGGGTAACTTTGGGACATTTGGATGTGGAGTTGAGTGATTTAGGGATACAAGATCGGGAAGAGGCGATCGCCAAGTTACGGGAAGAATTTAACAAATTACCCGGCGTTGCCCCTAGTATTGGCGGATTTATCTCTCACAGAATGGATGAAGTCCTCTCCGGGGTCAGAAGTGCGATCGCTGTCAAAGTCTTCGGTCCCGAACTGCCGGAACTCCGCATTCTGGGGGCGCAAGTCCGGGATTTGATGCGCGATATACCTGGGGTAGTAGACTTGCAACTCGAACCCCAAGTCCCCATCCGTCAGGTACAAATTCACTTCGATCGCCCTGCTGCTGCCCGCTATGGATTAACCGTGGGTGACTTGTCAGACACCCTGGAAACTGCCCTGAATGGACGGGTGGTTTCCCAAGTTTTAGAACAACAACAATTGTTTGATTTAGTCGTCTGGTTAAAAGAAGATTTTCGCAACAATTTAGATACGATTCGCAATTTATTAGTGGATACCCCTAATGGCACAAAAATTCCCCTCGCCCAAGTCGCCCGAATTGATTATGGCACCGGCCCTAATACCATTAATCGGGAAAATGTCTCTCGCTTAATTGTGGTTTCTGCTAATGTTTCTGGGCGGGATTTAGGCAGTATCGTAGATGAAATTCGGGACCAGGTCCGCGAATCGGTGCAACTTCCATCAGGATATTTTATCCAATATGGGGGACAGTTTGAATCAGAACAGCGGGCGAGTCAAAATTTACTGATTTTTGGGTTATTAGCCTTGATTGTGATTGGGATTTTAATGTATTTTGCTGTCAAGTCTCTGGCGAGTACGGTGATGATTATGCTCAATCTGCCCTTAGCGATTACCGGCGGAATTTTTTCCGTTGCCTTGGGGGGTGGCATCCTGTCCGTCGCTTCGATGGTGGGATTTATTACCTTGTTTGGGGTGGCTACTCGCAATGGGCTGTTATTGGTGGATAATTATAATTCTAAACTGGCGGAAGGAATGCCGCTCAAATCGGTGATTTTTCAGGGTTCAATGGAACGGTTGACGGCGATTTTAATGACCGCTTTGACTTCAGCTTTAGGGATGTTACCCTTGGCGACTGGAACCGGGGCCGGAAAGGAAATTTTACAACCGTTGGCGGTGGTGGTCTTGGGGGGATTATTTAGTTCCACGGCGTTAACCTTGTTAGTAATTCCGGCGCTTTATTCTCAATTTGGCCGGAGGTTAAAGCCGAAAAAAGTTTTTACAGAAAATAGGGAGGAACGGTTTGATGAGGGAGTGAAACCCGTTACGAATGCTTAGGGAACTCCAAACAATAAAGTCTTCAAAATCTTCTAGGAGAGATCCCCCCAACC
>CAYUEH010000049.1:0-16608 GCA_964442465.1 uncultured Laspinema sp.
GTTACTACGAACATTAAGAACGACTGAAGTCGTTACTACGAACAAAGAGGACGACTGAACTCGTTTTTTGACCCTCTACCCTAAAGAATGTAGAGGCGATTCGAGAATCGCCTGTACATTCTGTAAAAGTTCATGTTAAATGGTGCGTAAGTTCCGCTGGGGAAACGACAGCAAGTCGTTACTACGAACATTAAGAACGACTTTAGTTAGGGTTTTTATTAGGTTTAATTTGATAATGAAATTTAAGACAAAAACACAACCCAATCTTGAGAAAGATGCACCATTGGCGGCGCGGATGCGACCCCGGATTTTAGAGGAATTTATTGGACAAGCGCATATTTTGGGAGAGGGACGGTTGTTGCGTCGGGCAATTCAGGCGGATCAACTCTCTTCTTTGATTTTTTATGGTCCTCCAGGCACGGGAAAAACTACTTTAGCGCGGGTGATTGCTAATAGTACCCAAGCGGAGTTTATTGCGATTAATGCGGTGCTTTCTGGGGTGAAGGAGATTCGGGAGGCGATCGCCTCTGCTCAACAGCATCGCCAGGAATCGTCCCAACGAACCATTTTATTTGTTGATGAAGTCCATCGGTTTAATAAATCTCAACAGGATGCGCTCTTACCTTGGGTGGAAAATGGTACCGTTATTCTAATTGGAGCAACCACGGAAAATCCCTATTTTGAAGTCAATAAAGCCTTAGTCAGCCGATCGCGGATTTTTCAACTGACTCCCCTGACTCCCACGGATTTACACCAGATTTGTCAGCAAACGTTAAGGGATAGCGATCGCGGATATGGACATCTCCAAGTCTATTTGGATGCTGAGGCAACGGATCATCTCGTTGATGTTGCTAATGGCGATGCCCGATCGCTGTTGAATGCCTTAGAATTAGCCGTAGAAACCACTCCCCCCGATGACACCGGCAAGATTCACATCACCTTGGATGTTGCAGAAGAATCCATCCAGAAACGGGCGGTTTTATATGACAAGGAAGGGGATGCTCACTTTGATACCATCAGTGCTTTTATCAAAAGTTTACGCGGTTCTGACCCGGATGCGGCCCTATACTGGTTAGCTAAAATGGTCTATGCCGGGGAAGATCCGCGTTTTATCTTCCGACGGATGTTGATTTTAGCCAGTGAGGATATTGGACTGGCGGACCCCAATGCTGTGGTAATGGTGAATGCTTGTGCCCAAAGTTTCGATCGCGTGGGAATGCCCGAAGGACGGTATCATTTAGCTCAAGCGGCGTTATACTTAGCGACGGCTGCCAAATCCAACAGTATTATGGGCTTTTTTGATGCCTTAGCTACCGTGGAAAAGGAACGAGAGGCAGAGGTTTCCAGGCATTTAAAGGATGGGAATCGAGATAAAAAGGGGTTTGGACATGGTGCGGGATATTTGTATCCTCACGCCTATCGCGATCATTGGGTGGAACAGCAATATTTGCCCCAAAGTTTGCAGGGACAGGTGTTTTATCAACCGTCTAATCAGGGGAAGGAGGCGGAAATTGCTACCCAGGTGGCGCGACGCCGGGAAGCGCAGTTGGCGGCAATGGTGGAAGGAGTAGGGGTGGCCCCGGCAGAGGTCCTCACTTATGGTCCTGGCGATCGCACTGCCGATCGCTGGTTACAGCGCACTTTAGGACAAGTCGGCAGTCGCGTCGGACAGGTGCGCGATCGCCTGTTTGAGATGGCGCAACCCCAACGGCATCATCTAATTCTGGATTTAAACGCCCAAAGTGGATTACTCACTTGGGAGGCAGTCCGACGAGTACCAGAAGGGGGCGTTTATGCGATCGCCCGTCAAGAGTCAGAAGTGAGAGCCTTAACAGAACAATCGGCATCCCTGCCGGAGTTAATGCGTCCAATAGTGATGGCAGCGTCTTTATCTCAAATCAGACAAACCCTGGAGAAGCAAGCTCCTGGGGTCAAATTTGACCGCATTCTGGGCCGAAATGCTTTGGTTCGGGAAGGGGATAAACGGGCGATCGCCGGGAGTTTGGCGTCTCTGCTGTCGGAGTCGGGATGCTTAGTGTTAGGGGAAACTCTGCCGCGTTATACTCAGCGCTTATATCGGTTGTTGGGGGGGAAAGGACTCAAGGGGAATTTAGGCGATCGCCTGATGGCAGCAGAAGAGGCGATTTATCAAGATTCCCGGGACCCAATGGTGAATTGGGATGCAGCGGATTTGCAACGGGAGTTAGAATCCGTGGGGTTTCGAGTCCAGTTGCAAATCGAGCGATCGCACCAGGAATTACAGGTTACTTCCGCCATGTTTGATCGCTGGTTTAGTCCCTCGAAATCGGAAAAACCCAGCTATGGGGACCGATTGGCACAGATGCTTTCGGGGACAGAGGTTCAGGCAGTAAGGGAGGCATTTCAACGCCATCTCCTCCATCAAACGGTGCAATGGGAAAGTGCCGTCGTCTTCCTCTGTGCCACGGTGGAGTTTTAACAGGTAATAACCAGATTTCCTAGCATTTTTCTCCGTTAAACCTAGTCCGGAAATCCAGGGATGAGTGACATGAACAACCCGGTGTTTTCACCGGATTTCTGCTGACCTACTCTGCACCCCTTTTCGGACAATCACTCTTTTTTTGTCCTTGAATTTTAAAACGGTAACAAGGCATTAGGGCGTCGTTACTGTCCTGTGGTTCTTGTTGACTTAATTTAGGGTTGGGTTGAGGATTAAAGGAAAAACTACACCCTCAAAACTTACCCGATCCGACTGTTAGAGGTGAACTTATCTAACAGGGGTTTAACCCGTCTGAGTAATGCTCTGCCGATTCTTTTTAAGAAAATATTTCCTTGCTTTTTGAGCCAATAAATGCCCCAAGGGCTTAAGGCGAGTTGGACGGCATAAGCAAACTGAGAACGCCGCAATTTTCGAGCCTTCAGAAAGGTTGAAATCTCTTGGAGGTCTTCTAGGTCCTGTGAAGTTTTACGGGCTTGTTTGAGGGCAATTACGGTGTCTAGGGAAGCCAATTTCAAACCGGCGTAGTAGAAGTAATGTTCCGGATTGAAAATGATGTCGTCTTTTGGTAGTTCATGGGCGGGAAGTTGGGAGTTTTGACTGGAGGCGATCGTCAGTTGAGTAATCTGATCAAATCCTTTGTGCAGAACATCGAAATGATCGCAATCTCGAATCCCGTATGCTGCAAGTACGGCGCGATCGCTCAAACAAACCCACTCTGAATCAATCTGATTTTCTTCTAACCCTTGGCGATACTGACTGAGTTGTTCGTGAAAGCGCGAGGAGGGATTCAATTGAGTCCTGTTTAAAAACCTGATACTGTTTTCGTTTAACAACAGTTCAGCCAATTCTAGGGTCTGATTATGGGTTTGGGTAAGGTACACCGACTCATTCTTGGAACCCCATAACCCATTGAGTTTCTGTTTGGCGGCGATCGCCCCCTCTAAGGTTTCCGATTCAAACACATAAACTCGGGTAATTCCTGAACGCGGGGGTTGCTTTTCTTCAGCCCCATTGATGAGAGCCAGATGAGGGTTTAGATGAGCCATCCCTGACTTCCATAAGAAAACATCTTTTTCATAATAGATTTGGCCCTGACTGTTCATAATTTCTTCAATTTCTTGAGATTTGCCGATGGATGATGGCTCTATTATAACCAAATAAGTATTGGGTTTTAACCGACAATATTCTAAAGCCATTGCATCGGAAAATTCCCGATTAAAGGCTCGTTCTGCAAAGTAAATATAATCCGCTGGTGACGGAGGATTATTTTTGTCAATTTCTGTGGTTAATAAGGCGGCTATATCGCAATTATATAAAATACAAGCCACTGTGCGATGCCCGCCATCCACGAGAAAATCATTCACCATTGGGACTAAAAAATTTATCGTGTCAAACCCGGACTCTTTAATCGAATCTAAAACCCGGTTAAACGATTCAACAAATGCGGCTTTTCCTTCTTTACCGGACCCATCGGGTTCTTGATAGCCATTCAAGGCCCGAACATTGTCACAGTAGAGTCTCAATGCCCAATCTGACTCTATGCCAAACTCTCGATATTTAGCATAGAGATACTTAGCCATTCCATCAAATCTCCAAGCATTAATTAGTGCTTTGGGATCAAGGATGGCTACGATATTTTTATCGTTAATTTGAGTATGCTCAAGGGCCATTAAACTCAACTTTTGAGTGACTTCTGGACCGACAATTTTTTGAGATTTTGGCGAAAAAGAATAAGAGCGCTTCATCGTTCTATGGGGGTAAGGATTATTTGGAAGCAACCAATGGGGAATCTTTTTTAAAGACTTTGGCGATCGCCCAGATTCCAAAGATTGGCGAAACCACCAACTGAGACAAAAGAACACCTGCCGCTACCGCTAGGATTCCCCAACGGACGCAAATCAATAAGGTCAGACCAAAGATGCAGGTATAAATCAGATTCAAGTAAAGGGTAATTTTGGTTTTTCCGACGGTATTGAGGAGGTCGTTAGTAAATATGGAAAAAGAAAACGGCAAAACCGACAGGCAAATCAAAATTAAGATGGGAATTCCTTCGGTCCATTTTTCTCCAAATACCAAGGGGACGTAGAACGGTGCTAAACCCGCCTGCAACGCAATAAATGGGATGATAATCGAAAATGTTTTTTTCAAGCTGCTGAAATATCTAACTTTTAGCTGCTGGATATCATGCTGAACTTGACACAAATAGGGAAACAAGGCGGAGGTAAAGGCACTAATCACATTGCGACTAATCCCGAATCCGGCATTAAAGGCAAAATAATATAAGCCCAAGGCATCCATTCCCAACCCGCGACCAATAATTAAATAATCGATGTTATTCCGGACCTGCTGTAATAAATGGACCCCGAGTAAGTTGCCGCCAAAATGAACAATTTCTTGCCATCGATGTAGGCTAAAGGCTTGCGGGGGCCGCCACGGGTGATATCGCCAAAGAACGATAATCCAGATGGGAGTCGTTAGAATCATGGGCCAAACTACGGCCCAGACTCCCATTCCTAACAGGGCTAATATGACGGTGATGGCGTTAGCAACTAGGGATTGTAAGACCTGACATAAGGCGGTGACTTTAAGGCGATTTTCCCGTTGAATTAATGCAGCATGAATCAGGTAAAAAGGCATCATCAAGTACATTAAAGCTGAGGCACAAATCGGCCAAACCAGTTCTGGGCTGCCGTAAAATAGGCTAATCGGAAATGCTAAGGTGAGTTGCAGAACAAAAATGCCCAAGCATAACATCCAGTTCAGCCAATAAGAGGTATTGCTAATCACCAGGATTTCACCCTCTTCTGCCTGAATGATTTTCGCCCCGATTCCCTTTCTCAGGGTGAATACATTGGCGAATTCAACCACGGTAAAAATCACGGCGGTAAGTCCGTAATCATAAGCACTAAAGGTGCGGGCAAGGGTGACCGTGGTCGCTAATCGGAAGATGCGATTGAATAATTCTGCACCGCCCATCCAGCCAACATTCTGAATAAATTGGCCCGAAAATATCTCTCTAATTTTCTTAAGTTTCATCAGGCTTTTATCCCCTCCACGGCACGAGGGTGAACAGAGTGAGGTAAAAGAACATCCCGTAGTTGTTTGCCAATGACTTCTGGGGAAAAATAACGTTCTACCCGATCGCGAGCACGGGAACCTAGTTCTCGACTCCATGCAGGATCATCTAACAACCGTCCCAAGGCGATCGCCAATGCAGCAGCATCTCCCCGAGGCACAATCATACCACCGGAGTCTTCCCCGCCTTCCAGAATATCCGCAATCCCTGACGCATCCGCAGCGACTACGGGCAGACTGCAAGACATGGCCTCAATGGGAGCTACAGGAAAGCCTTCTTGACGGGAAGGAAAGGCATAAATATTGGCGGCAGACAGGTATCGTTGAATCACCGTGCGATCGCAGACAAACTGGTTTAACCACAGGATTCCCCGCAGTGACATCTCGTCAATCCGTTCCTGAAAAACGTCCGCCTCTGTACCCGTACCCACGATCAGCAGGCGTAAATCCCGATCCGGGCGATCGCCACAGATTTGTTGCCACGCCGCTAACAAAATATCTAAACCTTTATCCTGTATATCTATTCGTCCATGCCAGACGACTACCTCCGCATTCAACGGAATCCCCAAACTATTTCGCGCTACGGTTTGATCTTGGCGTTGCCATGAAAAGACATCTAAAGGGTTAAAAATTCGGGCAATTTTAGATGCAGAAATGCCATACTGATGACGAATCCTTGCTGCTTCCGTTTGGCTGGCAACAATCACACCGGCACAGCTATGTAACGCCAGATATCGCCCCGGAACTTCTATCAAACTCTTCGTGCGATCGCTCCCCTGGAAGGTAGCATAAGTCGGCAACCCCATCCACTTTCCTAACAACACCGAACTATCAAACCGAGCATACTCATACTCTTGACATAAAATGGCTTGACAATTCTCCTTCCGTAATTCTTGCGCCAGCAAATCCAGAGGCGTAGCCAAATAACTCCCTCCGCTTTTGACGAGATTTTTCAAGACGCTCAAGAAGGACTTCCGCAGGGAATTACTATCCTGAAAATTTTTAAACGTTTCCCCCTCTTGAACCCCATAGCCTCGCAATAATTTTAAGCGAATCCGGCGATAAACATTATAAATCGGCCAAGGGGGTAAGACACAGATTTGAGTCCCGGTAGGCTGATGAATAAACCGAGAGGGTTTTTCAACCTGAGTGGAAATACAAAATAAGACCGTTCGGACTCCCACCCGGTTTAAGGCATCCACATAGCCAAACATCCAACTCCCGACAAATTCTTGACAAAAGGTTTCCAAAGAAATATTGAGACTGTCTAAAAAGTCATCAATTAAGTCCGCATAAGGAAGTAAGGCAATCGTAGGCTTGACATGAGATTCTAGTGGTTGTGATGAGGATATATTCACGATGGTTAGTTGAGTGTATTTTTGAGTGGAACAGAAATCATAGAGAACCCCAGGCCGTTAACCCAGGTTAATGAATATTGGATAATTTATCATTGATTAGCCATCGGTTAGCCCCCGCCTAATATTCCAAAGGAGGGGCTAACGGACGACGCGGGGTTCCTCCCCCTCCCTTCCGACTTTCGGAATTATTTTGAACGATCGCCAGGGCTTGAAATAACTGATTTACATCGTCATAAAAATCCCCCGAAGTGCCACCAAATGTATATCCATAAGTGGCCAAAAATTCTTCTTCCACCCCGTTTTCAATGGCGATATTATGAGTATCAATCGCGGTATCATCTACAATATAACCTCCATAATCTTGAAGAACCTCGAATAATTTTTTCCCCGGAATCGTTTTTAATCCAAGAGTTTCTGCGGTAACATCTGGGGGAATGGCAAGCAAAGCACCCATGACTAAATTGGGATTTGACCCCCCATAGCGGGAACGGCTATCGGGATTAAACGCATAAGCATCGGCCCGAATCGCAGGCCATCGATAGCCCGGGGGATTATGATAAAGATACTTATGGGCGTAAATTAACAGCTTTAAGGCATGACGAATGGGAGGCGCTTCCGGTAGAAGTTCCCCCAGGCGAATCGTCCCGCCAATGCTCGATAATCCCGAACCCCCTTGTCCTCCGGTGATTCCCGGCCCATAAATGTCCTCTGGGCCCGGGGTTGGATGTCCAAATACCGGGCCCCCGGGTTCGCATCGAGTCAGAGGATTCATTTGAATCAAGGTTCGGCCATCGGGGGCTAAAAAGGCAGCCGCATTATTGGGGGTTTTGGTTGGGGTTGCGTCGGATAGAATTAAATTATGCGGAACGTGAATTTCTCCGAGTAATTTCCCTCCGAGTTCACAACGTCCCGGTCCCCAATTGAGGGGAAAATACCAGGGAACAACGGGGTCGTTATCGGTGGTGATGATGAAGTAGTTCACTTCTGCGGAAACCCAGGGTGATGGACCGATTTCTGCTGGAATATATGCAGCTTTGGACCCAATGGGCCGATTCCAAATGCTATGGCAGGAAAAGGGCCATTGATGTTTATTTCGCGGGCTACCGGGACCGCAACTGTTGCTCTCTGCTGAGAGGAGAGTTCCACTGAGCACACTTGCCACCAGCAGCATCATTACAAAATAACTAATTTGACTTTTGTGCTTCATCCCCACTTTTTTGAATCTCTTGATTGATTAACGTTAATATTCTTTCACAAATACCCGTATCGCCGTGAATTATCTATAAACATTTTTAAAAATTTAAGAATAGAATGAGGGTAAGATAGAACATCACAAGGTATTAATTTTTTGTTGGTTTGATGGCAGTTTTACGCGACGACGCAGGGTATGAAAAAAACGCAAAAATTTGCTGTAGTTTTCCGGTCCTAGTCCGGCCATTAAGGCGATCGCAATCCGCAGACGCAGATACTCGCGCTGCCAACGTACTTGAGGGTCTTGGGTAACCGCTTGAGTGGCAAATTCCTGGGATTTTTTGTAATCTTTTTGGACGCTTTGTAAGGGTTTCCAGGCCAAACAAAGATAGGCTCGGGCATAGCTGGCTCCCTTAAGATATTGGTAATGGCTAGGGGCCGCAGCAAAGGCTTTTTCAATCACCAGGCCATAACTTTGTTCCATTGCGGCCCAATTTCGGGAAGCACTCTGGGAATGTTGCCGGTAATAAACTAGGGGTTCGGATATGGCTTTAAAGGGATAGTGTAAGGCAATTCGCAACCACATATCCCAATCTTCTACGAAGGAGCGTAAATTAATATCGAATACGCCACAGGTTTCAAAACACTGGCGACGCACCATTGCCACACTGCCACTCTCGACAATATTTTGCAGGATGAGATGCTCCCAAACATGGCCTTCCTGGGAATTTTTAAATAGTCTGCCCGTAGGGATGCCATGTTCATTGATGAGGGCTACCCAGGTATAAACCAATCCAATCTCTGGATGGTTGTCAAGGCATTCTACTTGTTTTTCGAGTTTAGTCGGATGCCATAAATCATCCGCATCTAAAAAGGCTAAATAGTCTCCCGTTGCGGCTGCAATTCCGGTATTTCTAGCTCCGGACAAGCCTTTATTAAGTTGAGAAATCAGTTTAATCCGAGGGTCAGTTTGTTGAGAGACCCATGCTTCCGTGCGATCGGTACTGCCATCATTAATGACAAGTGCTTCAAAATCGGAATAGGTCTGATCCAGGAGACTATGGAGGGTTTCCGGCAGATAGGTCATGGAATTATACGCGGGAATAATCACGGATACTTTAGGCATGAGGATGGTCTCCTAGGAAAAATAAAGGGGATGAGGGTTGGGGGGAAGAGTTGGACTGGCAACTAAGGAGGGTGGCGATCGCCTCTCGTCCCAATCCCAACCGGCAATGGCAACCATAGCCCACCAATATAAAAATAAGGTGGTATGAGTCCAGATATTCTCGGTGATCATTCCCACCGGAATCGAGAGCCAAATGGCTAACAAAGTGAAGCAAAAATTGCGCTGAGCACTCCCGGCAGGAGCAGCTCGAATCAGCCAAATCAGGCGGGCGATTGTGATCAGTAACAATAACAAAAACAAGATAAACCCCAGCACTCCGCCTTCTACAAGAGCGCGAACATAATCATTATGAGGTTCAAGACCATTAGCACTAACATATTTGTTGGTCCCGAGTCCAAATCCTAATAAAGGATAATCCTGCCATTGCTTAATTAAATAAGTCCATTGAGCTAAACGCCAATTGAAGCTATTGCCATCTCCTTGGGCGAGGAGAATTGCTCGCCAAAGCTCCATGTCTGGATTTCCGAGGGGGGTTGCTCCCAGGGAACCTAGGCGTTCCTGTCCAAATTCGGTACTCCCAAATAAAGCAATAATCAGTCCAAATCCCACGATTCCACCGAGCAAACTGGGCAGACTCAATTTTGGGGCAATCAAGGCCAAAATTAAAGTTGCCAGCATCATTAAGCCGAAGAGAGACTTGGTATTCACGAACAAAAATGCGATCACTGCGAGGGCGATCGCCCAGGGCCATCTCGGGTTAGATTCCTGCTGTTTCCAATAGGTTAATCCCAAAAATAGCACCAGGAAGGTGGTAAAGGTATTGGGATGACCTAGGGTTCCATTAATTCGAGAACCGGCTTCAAAGGGCAGGCCCTCGGTATTACCGGCTCCATAGACTAGCATCGGAGGCAGGACCGAAGCAGGTAGAGCCAATTGTAATATAGCCACAAAAGCAGGCATCACTAAGCCCAAAAACAGGCAAGCGATCGCCTGTTGGGGAGTCACCCGGCCCTTAAGCTGCATCACTAACAAATAGATCATCACCCAGGAAAAAATCCGCACCCATTCCCGAATCGCCGAGGGTAAAAATGAGCCATCGAATCCCAAACCGCCCAAGGGAAGGAGGATGACCCACAGCCCTTGGATCAGCAACCATCCCAGAAGACACCACCAAAACCCATCCACCTGTAACGGTTTGTGAATCAGCAAGCAGACCAGAACATAGAGTAACGTCAGGGCAATCATGCCCAATGCCCAGAGTGCGGGCATTTGTTGTGCGGAAAATACATCCAGGGAGGTCCGCACAATCAATAAACCGAGAATGAATACCTCGAAATAGGTAAAAAAGCAATACACCCCACCGGCAGCCACAAAGGGTAATGGGAGTAAAATCGGTTGAATGATGCCGATCGCCGTCCCCATTGCGCCGAGGACTACCCCAGCCAGGGTTCCGAAAACCGTTAGATAGCAACCCATTGAGGGCGGTTTAGGACTTGCCATTTTTTAAACCTTTGGCGACAATGGGGGGAGTCTGTGGCTTCCAGGAGGTGAGATGGAGTTCCTTGTTGGCCTGATTTTTCAAGGGGTAAGTGGGACTTACGGATTTAGCAACTGCCTTCTGATAGGATTTTTCGGTTTTCGCACTCATTTGATCGATCGCAAATCCCAACAGGGGGATACCATTGTTTTGTAAATAGGCGATGGATTTGACTAAGAGTGATTTTTGGGTAAATTGCGGTCGCACGATCGCCACCAATCCTTGACTATGTTGACTCAAAGCATGGGCATCGGCACAGTCAATTAAAGGCGGTGTATCGACAATTACCACGTCATACAGGGAGGCGGCTTCTAGCAATAAGGCTTGCATCCCCGGAGATTCTAAAAACCCTGCCGGACGCGCTTTTTGAAGCCCACAACTCAGGACCCACAGATTTTCAATGGCTGTGGGTTGGACGATTTCTAAGAGGCTGATGGGATGGGTGAGAGCATCGGTGAGTCCCGGTTGGGCAGCGACCCCACAAAGTTGGTGCTGACTCGGTTGATGGAGGTCCGCATCGATAATTAAAGTGCGCCGAGAGAGCATGGCACAAACTGCGCCTAAGTGGGACGCTACTACAGATTTTCCTTCCCCAGCGACGGTGCTGCTGACGACAATCGGGCGCAGGTTATTTTGGGTCCGAAACTCTAGGGTTTTGAGGAGGAGGCGGTAGGGTTCTACTAACTGGGTGTTGTCTAAAAAGTGGTCTGGGTTCGTCAGGGCGATCGCCTGGGGTGAGATGTCTGGCAGAATGCCCAACAGGGGGAGATTCAGCAGTCCTTCGAGTTCCCAGCTTTCGTTCACCCGGGGGTCAATCAGTTCTAGCACCAGCATGACGGAGATTCCCAGGATGGTTCCAGCGGCGATCGCCAGGACTAAAATAACTTTCTTTTGGGGACCACTGGGCAACAGGGGGATGGTTCCTGGTTGCATGATCCGCAGGTTGCTCACCAGTTGCGCTTCTGCCAGCCGCGCTTCTGCCAGCTTGTTTTGTAAAAATTTTAAAGATTCGATCGCCTCGTCTCGCTCTCGCATCAGGGCCGAAAGTTGTTGTTCCTTGATCGGAAGGCGATCCAGTTCCATTTGCAGGGCGATCCGCTGCGATCGTAACCCCTGTAGCTTCTTTTCCAGTCCCCCTCGGTCCGTTTCAGCCCGGATTAATGTCCCAGTGAACTCTTGGCTGAGGGGGTCGTTGGATTCGGGGGCGACTGCCCCCGGGCTGCTTTGAGCATTGGGAATCCGCGCCTTCTGTGTTTCGTACTGCGATCGCACTTTGTCCTGTTCTTGCCGCAGCAATTGCACTGCTGGATGTTGTTCTGTAAATCGAGCCCTTGCCTGAATCAGTTCCGCCTCAATTTCACTGAGGCGATCGCGTAACTTTTTCAGACTTTCATCTTGTCCGATTCTCCCTTGGGCATAAGCCTCGGGAATATTCTCAAATCTGCCGATTTCCTGGATACTTTCTAAGCGCTTTTGCGCTTCTTCCAATTGGGCGGCTGCCATACTTTCTTGCTGTTGAATGATCCCAATCGTATCCAACAGACTTTTGGTCTGTGCCTCCACTGCCACTAAGCCACTCTCTTCTCGATACTGGTTTAAAGCAATCTCTGCCGCTTCGGCGATCGCCCGCTGTTCGGGAAGCGCTGATTCTAAAAAGTCTCGAATCGCTTTGGCCTCTAGTTGAATCGCTTCCCGGCTTTTTTCAACCGTAATCTCTAATAAACTATTAACCAGATTCATCGCGATTTCCGGGTCCTCATCTTGATAGCTGAGTTCCAGGATATTCGTGGCTGGAATCAGTTTGATTTTTAAGCCTTTCTTAAATAGGGTTAAGGGAGGTAACCCTTCGACATTTCCCAGATTTTGTTCTAATTTGACCCGTTCCAGGGCAGCGGTGAGCCATCCGGGAGATTTAATCAGTTCCGATTGAGTCGCCAGGGGGCTTGACCCTCCGGGAGTATGACTGGAAAGCTGGGAAAGGTTACGGCCTAGTTCCGAGACACTGACCTGTTTTTCATCTAAAATCAGCCGTCCTTTAACTTCGTAAACCGGGGGAGTCACCACTAAATAGGCGATCGCCACGGCAATGGCCGACACAAAGGTTGCTAATGCCGGTACACTCCGTCGCCGCAAAACTGACAGTAACATTGTAAGGCTTTTGTCCATGACACCCAAATTTCCCGAGTCATTATTTCCAGTCATTCTATCGAGTCATTATAATTATTTATCCTGGCCTCGTTGTCGAGCTTTACAGTCTCTGCCTCTATCCGTTTTACCTCACCCTCTAATCATCGATCGCTCTCTTGACCGTTAATATCTGATCCGGGGTCTCCGCCTTCTTTATTTGGGCAAGCTGACCCCGATAAATCCCTCAAAGGATTAGCCAAATCATCGGACCCAGACTTAGTTTACGTCCGGATATCCCCGGTCCATTTTTGGACTGAATCTTCCTCATTATAATCTGGATGTTTTGTCCTTTTAGTTCTTTATTAAAATTTCATAAAATGAGTCTAACCTCCTGGCCTAGGGGTACTCAACCCTTGACAATCCGGGTTTACCGATGGGGTTTACTCCCTGGGGCGTTTGACCCCACATTTTCGGTTTTTTTTCAGTCAGTGGGCCAATCCCATCTGATCGCAATGGCCCTTTTTTATCGGCCTGACCTCCAATCTCAGTGATTGCGGGTTATGTAGGGGCAATCCCCTGGCTGTGTACCATGAGCTTGCCGAAGGGTTGCCCCGGGTCCCAGTTCCGTGAGTCAGTCCGGATATGATGCAACCACTCCGCTCTTAACGACGGGTAGACAGGGGAGGAGCCAGTTCCTCTGTTTCGTTTGCTACCGGCACCTTGTTTAACGGGTCCACTGTTCTGAGTTTCTTGCCAATCTTCGCATACAGGGATAAATTCTGGAAGCCAATACGATCCCAGCTATGGTTCTGTTTAACGTAGTCTTGCCCCCGCAAAGCCATTGCTGCCAGTTGTTCCGGTTGGGAAAGGGCCTGATGGAGCCCTTGGATACAGGATTCCAGATTGCCCGCTTCAAACAGCAATCCCCTGTCTTCTCCAATCAGTTGCCGATGGGGGGGGATATTACTCGCTAGGACGGGAATATTTTCCCGCATGGCTTCTAGCATCACTAGGGGCAAGCCTTCCACATCTGACGGGAGCACGAACAGTCCGGCACCGCGAACAATCTGAGCTACAGACTGACCGTGAATTTCCCCGGTAAAGGTAATCTGGGGATTTCCCTGGGTGATCTGCACTAACTCCTCCCGGAAGCTAGGGGTATCGCTGCAACCCCCGGCCAAGACGAGTTTCCACCCCGGGGGTTGCAGTTTGAGAAAGGCTTTGAGGAGCAGATCCGGACGCTTTTCCGGAACCAACCGGCCTAAGAACAAAATGTAACGCTGGGGTTCTAACCCCAAGGTGGTCAAATAGGGTAGGCTGGGGTCAGATTCGAGATAGGTGGCCGGAGCAGTGGGAATGTAGCTCGTCTCGATGCCGTAGGTCTTCCAAAAGTAAGATTGCAGTTCTTGGGAAACCACTACGATTTCGTCCGCAAAACGGACTGCGGCTCTTTCTCCGCGATAGATCATCTCACTGGAAAGTTTGCCCCACTTACTCCGCTGCCAATCCAGTCCATGACAGGTGACGACAACTTTTGCCGATCGGGTCAGTTTGGGGAGCCAGCAAAAGATGGCAGGGCCAAGGGCGTGAAAATGCACCACATCATAAGTGTTCAGGATGGAGGCGATCGCCCCCAATCCAGAAGCAAAGAAGGCATCGACTCCTTTTAAGGGAATCGATGGCAAGCAGATCACGCGCACTCCCTTATAGTTATAGGTTCCAAAGTTGGAACTTTGGGTATAGCTCTGTCGAGCGAACAAGTCTACGGAATGACCTTGCTCAACCATTCCCGGATACATTTCTTCACAGTAACGTTCAATGCCACCTTGGAGGGCTGGTAAACCTTTTGCACCAACAACAGCTATTTTCATGGGCTACATCGTTGAGGAGTAAATGAATTGAGTAGCAAACTGCAAAATTTGGCGGCAATTGCACTGAGTTCTAGCACTGAAATAAAATGCAGTCCTCATCCCCTAAAAAAAATTAGGGTAAAAATTGCCGATTGGGAGTGGATTGTGATATCAACTGGAGTAGGCGGAAGAGATTGCGATCGCCTTGCGGGACTGCCAACGGTGCAGCATTTGGCGATAGACTTCCTGGACTATACTCGGTGCACTATAGGGTTGCACCGTTCGCATACAAGCTTCTGAAGAATATAGGTCCGGATTCTCTAGGACTCGTCGCAAGGCATCGGCGATCGCCGATGCTGTTCTTTCTTTGCAGACTATCCCACTCTCTGCCGAGAGCAGTTTAGGCGTTTCTCCACAGTCTGTTGTCACCACCGGAGTGCCGCAGGCGAGGGCTTCGAGAACCGTGACGGGTAAGCCTTCATAGACACTACTGAGCAAAAAGGCACTGGCGGCGCGATACAGTTGAGCCAATCGGTCGGAGTTGACGGCACCGAGTAGGGTGACGCGATCGCCCAAGTTCAAGGCTTGGATCTCACGTCGCACCTGTTCTTCTAACTCTCCGGCTCCGGCTATTAGCAAATGCACCTGGGGGTCAGCCAAAGCGGCGATCGCCTGAATCCCTAATACCGGGTCTTTTTGAGGATGCAATCGTCCGGCAAATAATAAAAATCGCACCGTTTCTGCTAACCCGAGTTCTTGGGCCAGTTCCCGGCGTTTGAGTTCCCGTTCTTCCCGCTTATCGGGATAGAAACTCTCCGGGTCAAATCCATTCTTTAAAAAAGCCACCCGTGCCGCTAATTCAGGATAGGCTTCCCGATAATGCTGCGCCGACTCGCTATTACAGGAATAAACCCGATCAAATTGTCTAATCAGTAACTTTTCTAAAGCAAAATATACTCCCGGAAACCGCTGCCACAGAATCGCTTTTCCCCCGGAGTTGCGATCCATTTGCTTGCGGATATCGTTATGAATAAACAGGGTTTTATCTCCCGCCCAGTTTAGACTGGCTAAAGTGGGTTCTATTCTATGAAAATGCATAAAATCTGAGGCAAAATTATGCCGCAGCAAGGAGGCTCCGTAGGCAATTGTCGTCGGAATCAACTTCCTGACATTATCCTCGCCTACGGCAATCACCGCCATGAATTCAATTGCTTTTCCGGCATATTCCGTGGATTCCCATACCCCCAAGGCCGATCCTGGCAATCCGGTCCCTACTACCCTCACCACAAATTCATCGGGAGCATATTTAATAAAAGACCGGATAACAGTCTGAATGCCACCAATACTGCTTTGCCACGGATTAAATTGATAAAAAATTGTCAAAACTGGCTTATTCATGCCTTAGTCTGAGCTCCCTGATTTTTGGAAATGCTGTAACTCTTTGGATGATTATCCTCAGTGACCTGAAGACTCTATTTCACTGTTTCCCTAGATCAATCTAGGGGTTGACAAGCATCATCCCTAAATGGTCAATTCCTTGAGGTACTCTTCCCAGAAAATTCTGGACAATCATGACCCCAGGATGTACCACCCTAAGTGTTTATGACAGATTCCCTGTAACCGGAGGAAGCCCTTATTCCCCCCTCTCTCCTCGGTCCCTAGGCGAGGAAAGAAAATGTGTTCGACTATTAAACTGAATTACCAGTCATCACCGTTGTCTCTTCTTAGAAGAACTTAGAAGAAAAGGAAAGTTAATGTTTGATTCAACCGTATTCACTGTTCCTCTTCCCCCATCTATTTTGCGATCAGCGGAGTTATGCCCCTTATCCTTTTACCCTTCTGGGGGAACCAATGCCCGTTTGGAT
>CAYUEH010000050.1:0-9262 GCA_964442465.1 uncultured Laspinema sp.
GGTGGGCAATGCCCACCCTACAATTTTTAATGCTTTGATCAACCGGATTTAGTATAAATAAGCTATACTTGCCGCATCCATCTGTTTAGATAACACGAGAATCATGGGGGTCCGGCGGGGGATCAATCGATTGGCGGCCTCATAGCTAAAGTCGGTTAAAACCCGACTGAACAGCAATCCAAGGGGTTCAGGCGTTATCTTTCTTAGTTCAACGTCCCGACTTCAGTCGTTATCCCTCTTAGTTCGTAGTGGCGATCATCGGCAACGAACCGATCTCTCGTTCCCTATTGAATCCACGAAAATTCAAAACATCAAGGCACAATCCCCATCGGGTTTCAATTTTTTCCCGGTAGAAAAGTCAAAACCGGCAGAGGTGGGGTTCCTCCGCCGGTTTTCGCAGGGGTGCTTGCACTTCCCTACATTTTCCAAGTTGCCACTGCTAAACAGCCCCAACCGAGCAAAAAGGCTGCGCCACCAATGGGGGTAATCGCACCGAATACCTTGATGCCGGATAAGCTGAGAGTATATAAGCTGCCGGAAAATATAAAGACTCCAGCGATGAAGGCAAATCCAGCAACTCGCAGCCAAATCGAGGGGATTTCTATCTGAGTTAAAGCCAATCCCACGAACAACAGGGCCAAGGCGTGATACATCTGATACTTTGCGCCGGTTTCAAAAATTTCCATTGCCCTCTCACTCAGTTGGGGTTTCAAAGCGTGAGAGGCAAAGGCCCCGGCAGCGACGGAGAGTCCCGCCAAAATTGAGGCAGTTACCATAAAAAGTTGCGCCATTGATATCACTCCTGAAGTGCGAGTCTGGTTACCCAACTGGGTGGGGGTTTATCCAAAATTAAACGAATAGTAAATTTCGCCGCGATCGCTGACTTCAAAATCAGCGTCAAATTCTACGGCTTTTTCATCTAAAAATTTCCGGGCTTTTTTCACCGATAATCCCGCTTCCATTGCTAACCGCATCACCGTAATTTTGCCATCATGGGCCTGGATTACTTGATAAAAAATCGACTGAATGCGATCGCGTTCCTGTTTAACGTGCAAATGATAAACCTCCTTGTTATCCCGATACAATCCCCAAGCCATTGCCCCGCCTTGGAGGGTAAAAGGAACGCCCAATAACAGAATGCAGGCTTTCAGTTCCTCTCTATCTTGGGCGGGGGTATCTGGATTGTTTAACTTCTCCATAGCCACTCCTAAAACGGAGAGTCCCAAAAGCATAAACAGTGCTGATGCTGATTTTTTCAACGGTTTCATAAGTTCAATCTAATTGGTTTTATAGGTTGATTTTTTTGATAACAGCGGCTTTTCCCCCCTCCTTCATTCTGAGCTACTTTAAACCCGGAAATCCTCCGGGATTGATAGAGTTGATTTAGACTTTAAATCGATAGATCACATCCCCGCGATCGCTCACCTCAAAATCCGCATTAAACTCTTTGGCTTGTTCTTCTAAAAATTGCTTGGCTTGATGAGCAGAAAGCTGAGTTTCCATCGCAAAGTGCAGGGCCGTAATTTGACCATTGCGTTCCCGGATCATTTGGAAAAAGATCCCCTGGAGGCGATCGCTTTCCTCCTTATCCAAAGCCAGCTTTTTATTTTTGCCCTCGCGATAGAGACCCCAGGCTAACCAGCCACCCATTCCCAGGGCGGGAACCCCAAACCCCAATCCGGCGAGGGCGAGATCTCTGCCCTCAGTTTGCTGCTCGGGATCAGTTTCCCCTAACCCCGAGACAACCAGCATCAGACAGAAAAATCCAAAAGCCAGAAACAAACCCGCCGCCACCGTTTTAATCGGTTTCATAAAACTCCACCGGAATTTGTAAAATTTCCCGAAATTCTAGCCTACTTTCTTGACCCTTGTCATCGGGTGGCGGGGACGGATTTTTCCTCAGTTAGCGCCGAATTGCTTCCAGGAGGCGAGAATAATAAAACCGAGTGCTGGTCATTTCTTGGCGAGCGATCGCAAAGCCATTTTTAGCCAGAATCGCCACAATATCCGCTTCTCGATGTTGGTAAGCCCGAGTGGTTTTACTTGGACCGGGGAATAACTCCCCAACCTTCTTCAAAGCACTCAGGGCAACAGTTTTCGGGGCGAAACTCAGAATCACCCGTTCCTGTGCCAAAGAGCACAGATGGCCGATCATCTCCCCCGCCTTATCCTGGGGATAGTGAATCAGCACATCCAGGCAAATCACCGTATGATAGCGCCCACTTAACGATTCTAAATCCTGGGCCGCAAAAGAAATCGTATTGCTGGGACCGAAAAGGGTCTTCGCCCGTTGGTAGGCTTCCGCCACCATTTTTTCAGAAATATCGCTGCCATAGACCATTGCACCGGCTTGTCCGAGGGGAATACTCAGACTGCCGACACCGCAACCGGCATCACAGATGGATAACCCCTGCAAATTGCCATCGGCTTGTAGCCAAGCCAGGACGCGATCGACCGTTTGCTGATGTCCCTTGCGGATATCGAGCTGAACTTTATTGACTTCTTCGGTGCCATAAATTCTACGCCAGCGATCGAACCCGGTGGCATTAAAATACTCCCTGACTACGGTTTTATCATCTACTGCGTTCATTGGGATGCCTGTTGCTGTGTTGTGTCCAGCCTCTTAACTTACCACATTCTTTCCTCCAGAACAGGTCGCCAGTTTCCGGGTTCCGTTGCCGAGTCAGGGGATCAAGCGGGGGCTAAACTGGGCATGATTGCTTCTGCGGTAGCGAGATTTGTAGCCAGGGGGGTTTGCTGCAAATTACAAATTCGCAGGAGTGCTTGAATATCCGGTTCGTGGGGTTGAGCAAACAGGGGATCAATCAGGAAAATCACCGCTTTAACCTGACCTTCGACGACTTGGGCGGCAATTTGAGAATCTCCTCCCATTGGTCCGGATTGCATGAGTTGGACTGGGAGTCCCGTGGCTTGATTAATTCGGGTCCCGGTGGTCCCGGTGGCAATCAGATGATAGTGGGACAAAATGGCCGAATGCTTTTGAGCAAAGGCGACCATTTCATCTTTTTTTTGATCGTGGGCGATTAAGGCAATGATTGAGGACATGAGATTAAATCGGGTTGGCGCGTTGAAGTGGCCCCAGAGAGGCTCTATGCCGCTAGTCCAGGGGTCCAAGTCGCTCCCAGGTTAACAGATTTTCCGATTCATCGAGATGCCAGCGGAGTAAAGAAGCCGGTTGACCAATGTTTAATTGGGGTAAGCCGATCGCCCATCGGGGAGATTTCGTGGCCAAGGCGATCGCATCTCCTACTTCACAGAGTCCCCATTTGACTAAATTCTGGACCCCAGTCAGCAGGGGCAAGGTGGTGCCAGCGAGGGTCCCATTTTCTAGGCGGGCGGTCCCGTTGATGACTTCAATTTGACGACTATCCCAGGGATATTTTCCATCGGGGAGTCCCAAGGGAGAGAGGGCATCACTGACCAGAAAAATGCCCTTGTAATAGTGGCTGGCGCGCAGCAGCAAGTCAATGGTAATGGGGGAAACGTGCTCCCCATCGGCAATTAACCCACATTTGACTTCGGGATGGACGATCGCCGCCCCTAATAAGCCCGGTTGCCGGTGATGAATCGGTGGCATGGCATTAAACCCATGAGTCACCATACTGGCACCGCGATTAAAGGCGGCTGTAGCTTGTTCTGCGGTAGCCAGGGAGTGACCCAAACTGATGGTAATTCCCAGGGAATGCAGATAGTCGAGGGTTTCACCACTGGGGTCTAATTCCGGGGCCAGGGTGATAATTTTCACCAGTTGGGCATAGTCTCCTAAAACCCGCTTGACATTATCCAGGGTGAGGGGGAGGAGATATTCTCCAGGATGGGCACCACGTTTGTCTGGATTGAGGAAGGGGCCTTCTAAATGGACGCCGCCAATTTTAGCCGTTCGTTGATTCTCGGGACAGGAATATTCGGGGTTGTTGATAAACGCCGATAGGGTAGCCAGCGATCGCTGAATATTTTCCACCGAAGTGGTGACGAGGGTGGGGAGAAAAACATCGACGCCTTCCTGCCAGAGAAATTGACAAATCTCCTGGAGTTTGGCAAAATCAGCCAATTCTAGATCGGGAAAGGCGAGTCCTAAAGCGCCATTAATTTGGAGATCGACCCCACCCAAGGAAACCCAGTCCCCTTCTACATCAAGTAAGGCGATGTCTTGTAAATTTTCCACACAGGGAATGGGGGGCTTCTCGGTTTTCATGGGTTGAATCACCGCGATCGCACCCTGTTGATCAATTCGCAGCCAGTGTAAGTCTTCATAACCGGGAAGTTGAGCATTGATAATATCCAAGTTGGTGCAACCCGAGATGGGCAGAAGAGTACGGAGGCGTGATACTGGAGTCATTGAGGTGGTTATCAAACAAAAAGGTGAGTGGGAATCTAAAAGAGATTAGGAGCGTTCAGCAAAGGGATTTTGGGGGTTGATTTTTAGGGTTGGGATGAGGATTCTGTTCCGATCCCCAGTGTTTTGCAAGGGGTGAATTTGGATTAAGTGAACCTCGCCCGTTGAGGCGCGATTTCCGAGGGGTTGCCCTGAGATTGGCGCGGGTTATGAAATCTGCCACCCTACCCTAATTTTTAACGGTAAACTCTAAAATTTAAACCTTCAAATTTAACATTTTCCCTATAGAATTTAAAATCTCCAATCTAAAATCTCAAAACCTACAATGAGTCAACCCCAAATCGGCATAATTATGGGCAGCGATTCGGATCTGCCGACCATGAAAGAGGCGATCGCCGTCTGTGAGGAATTTAAGGTTCCCGTAGAAGTGGCGATCGTCTCCGCTCATCGTACCCCGGAACGGATGGTGCAGTATGCGTCCCAGGCGCATGATCGCGGACTGAAAGTGATTATTGCCGGTGCAGGAGGGGCCGCCCATCTCCCGGGAATGGTGGCAGCACTGACCCCCTTACCCGTAATTGGGGTTCCCGTATCGAGTCGGCACCTGAGCGGGGTGGACTCTCTTTACTCTATTGTACAAATGCCCGGAGGAATTCCCGTGGCCACCGTGGCGATCGGGAATGCCAAAAATGCTGGATTGTTAGCGGTGCAAATTTTAGCCACCCATCAGCCGGAATTGCTGGATCTCGTGCAACAGTACCGCCAAAGCCTCAAAGACTCGGTGATGGAAAAGCAGGCCAAGTTGGAGCAATTGGGTTATCAAGAATACTTAACTCAAATGCCCTGATTTCCAGGGGGACCCAGGAATGCCCACCCTTGCCAATGGAGAGGTTTGAGCCATCAAAAGCAGTCTATTCGGGAAAATCCCCCAGATTTTTCTCCTCGGCAAGGGAAACAAGCGCCTCAATAAATGTAAACTCTGATACAGCATGAATTTCCCAGAATTGGTGCAATCATTGTGACTCGGAGCATGGAGATCCGTCGGCTTTTTCCAAAAACAAGGGCGGTTGCGTCAGGTTTCGGCGCTCATCCGAGGTTCCCGAGCCTAAGTCATTTTAGAAAATCACCAGCTCCGAAGTCTGGAACCTGCAAATCGGGGACAACCTACGACAACTCAGACGGAGGCGAGATCCCGAGCTTTCCACTTCTAAAGCACCCACTTGCTTTTGGCAATTCAATGTGCTTGATCCATTCACCGCAAAGTCCGACAATGACCTCTAAACTAAACTTCAGCCAGAAATCAAAACCTAGATATCGTAGGCGGCGCTCTTCCCTTCGGAATGCCCCCCTGCGCCAAGAGAACTCCATTTTTAAAAAATTGTTCTCTGGGATTGAGAGACTCTCACCCTCCTGGAAAGCCTGCATTCCCCTAGCCAGCATCATTTTGCTGCTCTCGGCTTACTCAGCGGTTGCCCAAGCCCCTCCCGGGGACCTCCCGGAGACCTTAACGGACACCGAACAACTGCGGATCGCCATCGATACCATGTGGGTGGTGATCGCCTCCATCTTGGTCATCTTTATGAACGCCGGGTTCGGGATGTTGGAAACCGGCTTTTGCCGTCAAAAAAATGCCGTCAACATCCTCTCCAAAAACCTGATCGTCTTCGCCTTAGCAACCGTGGCATTTTGGGCGATCGGATTTGGCTTTATGTTCGGGGATGGTAACCCCTTCATCGGCTTTAGCGGCTTTTTCCTCGCCGGACCGGACAACAGTCCAGCGATCGAAGAGGCTTATGTTGGAGTCTTCGATTCCCTAAGCTGGACCGGAGTCCCCCTCGCTGCCAAGTTTTTATTCCAAGTCGCCTTTGCTGGTACTGCCGCCACCATTGTTTCCGGTGCCGTGGCTGAACGGATTAAGTTTGTTGATTTCTTAATCTTCAGTCTCTTACTGGTGGGAATTGCCTATCCCCTGACCGGACATTGGGTCTGGGGTGGGGGCTGGCTCTCCAGTTTAGGCTTTCTGGATTTTGCCGGTTCCACCGTGGTTCACTCCGTGGGAGGCTGGGCTGCTCTGATGGGGGCTGCGTTCGTCGGGCCACGTCTCGGTAAATATCAAGATGGACGTCCCACTGCTTTACCGGGACATAACATGAGTATCGCCACCTTGGGATGCTTGATTCTGTGGATCGGCTGGTTTGGGTTTAACCCCGGTTCGACAATGGCGGCTAACCATACCATCGCTCATATCGCCGTCACCACGAACATTGCTGCGGCTACAGGGGGGATCGCTGCAACCATCGTGGCTTGGATGTACCTCGGCAAACCTGACCTTTCCATGATTATCAACGGCATCCTGGCCGGACTGGTGGCGATTACTGCCGGTTGTGATGGGGTCAGTGTACTTGGGGCCGCCATTATCGGGGCCGTCGGAGGTATTTTGGTGGTGTTCGCTGTCACCTTCTTTGACAGTATCCAAATTGATGACCCCGTAGGGGCGACTTCCGTTCACCTCGTCAATGGAGTCTGGGGAACCTTAGCCGTGGGTCTGTTTAATGTGGAAAGCGGTTTATTCTATACCGGGGGTCTGGCCCAATTGGGGGTCCAATTCCTCGGCGTGGCCTCCGTTGGCGGCATGACTGTTCTTCTGAGCACTATTTTCTGGGTCGCCCTCAAATATTTCCTGGGTATCCGAGTTACTGAAGACGAAGAGTTGAAAGGCTTGGATATTGCTGAACATGGCATGGAAGCGTACAGTGGCTTCCTCAAGGATAATCGCGGCATGGCCGGGGGAAGTCCCTAGCCTATCGGTGCAGTCTGCACCCTCAAATTTTAATCATTCGCGCTAATTTGCGGTCTTAGGAGGATTTTTAATACACTGGAAGTATCTCCTGACCGCATTTTTTTTTGCCTGTCGGTGCGACGAGTAGCCCTGAGCTTCCGGGCAAAGTCTTTTTGAAGGTGCAGAGTAGGTCGGGAATTTATTGTTGCGTAGCGATCGACGGCATTGCGTTTAAATTTGCGTTCAAACCCGGTTCTGTCTAAATTCGCGGTCATGTCTTGGTCAAAGATACCCCCCTGGGCTTTGTTATCCCTGGCGACCAATGGGATTTTAATGCTCACCGTCCTATTACTAATTGTCCGCGCTGAAAGTTTGTCTTCTAATCTGCAAAATTTGTCCGAATTGCAGGGGAATGGTGCCAGTACCCTTGAGAATGCCTCGGGTTCAGAAACTCCATCGGTGACGGAGCCTCAGTTAGGTCCCCGTCATCAGTGGAATTATGAGCAATGGTTGGCTCAGTTACAGCGCGAGGCGGAGGCGATCGCCGCGAATCCCCCGGAACGCCTCGGGGTTCTCGCCGGAGATTCCATCAGTTTATGGTTCCCCCCAGAACTCTTACCCCCCCAACGCACTTGGCTCAATCAAGGCATATCTGGAGAAGTCTCTTCGGGTTTGTTGAAACGGTTACCGTTATTTGACAACACCAACCCTGAGGTGATTTTTGTGATGATTGGGATCAATGACCTAATTCGCGGCATTGCACCGGAAGAGGTTGTGGAAAATCAACGGGCGATCGTTCGGGATATCATCTGGGTTCATCCCAATGCCCGGATCGTCATCCAATCGATTTTACCTCACAGTGGGTCCGGTGCCACTTGGGAGGGCCGCGATCGCCTCCTAAATATCCCCAACGAGCAGATCCGCGACATCAATCGCCAACTCGCCGCGATCGCCTCCGCTGAAGGAGTCGAGTTCCTGGACCTCTACCCCCTCTTCGCCGACTCCCAAGGCAATCTCCGCCTTGAATTAACCACGGACGGGTTACATCTCAACGAGCAAGGTTACTTAGTCTGGCGCACCGCCTTGATGGTGTTTGATCCAATTTGAGGACAGGTCATTTGTCCTTGGTCCTTTGTCCTTGGTCCTTTGTCCTTGGTCCTTGGTCCTGGGTTGATAGGGGAGATGGGGAGGATGGGGAGGATGGGGAGGATGGGGAAGTTCAACGTCCCGACTTCAGTCGTTCTCTTTTGTTCGTAGTAACGACTTCAGTCGTTACCGCGTGACTTGGCAGGAGCCAAGTCACGCCCATGTCAGGCCCTGCATCCAGTCCCCAACCAGGCAGACCCTAGACCGATTGCTCTTGTGATGGCGATCGCCATCACAAGAGCGCAACGACAGCAAGTCGTTACTACAAACAAGAAGAAGCAGATCCAATCGCGACACCGAATATCTTCCCCATCTTTTGTTCACCCTCCCGACTCAAGTCGTTCTCTTCTGTTCGTAGTAACGACTCCAGTCGTTACCGCGTTACTTGGCATTAGCCAAGTAACGCCCATCTCAGGCCCTGCATCCAGTCCCCAACCAGACCAGCAGTAGACCCGGAGATTGCTCCTGTTATGGCGGATGCCATAACAGGAGAGCAACGACTGAAGTCGTTACTACAAACAAGAAGAAGCAACTCCAATCGCGACACCAAATATCTTCCCCCATCTCCCCCATCCCCCCCCATCCTCCCCATCCCCCCCATCTCCCCCATCTCCCCCATCCTCCCCATCCCCCTGTAACCTAAGTCTTCTACAATCAAGAGAAAAGAAGCTAGGATTTCACGGCATGGACACAAAAGCTTTCAAACGCGCACTGCAAAAGTCTGATCACTACCATCGCAAGGGATTTGGTCACCAAGAAGAAGTCACCGGGGTGATGAACTCGGTTTATCAAAGTCCCCTGATTCAGCAAATCCGAGAAAATAATTACAGGTTGACTCGCGGCGAGGTGACGATTCGTCTCGCGCAAGCGTTTGGATTTTGCTGGGGGGTGGAACGCGCCGTGGCGATCGCCTACGAAACTCGTCAGCATTTTCCCACGGAACGCATCTGGATTACCAATGAAATCATCCACAATCCCAG
>CAYUEH010000050.1:9362-16380 GCA_964442465.1 uncultured Laspinema sp.
ACTTATTTAATTGTCCTGAATATGGACGAAGCGGAATATGTTGCCAATTATATTCTCAATGGGGGGGATAAAGCTGAATTCATGGCAAAATTCAGTAAAGCCGTTTCGCCCGGATTTGACCCGGACCGAGATTTAACACAAGTTGGCATTGCCAATCAAACGACGATGCTCAAAAGTGAGACGGAACAAATGGGCAAGTTGTTTGAACGGACGATGCTGAAGAAATATGGCCCAGCAGCGTTAAATCAGCATTTTTTGGCGTTTAATACGATCTGCGATGCGACTCAAGAGCGTCAAGATGCGATGTTAGATTTGGTCGAGGATCAGGTGGATGCGATCGTGGTGATTGGGGGGTATAATTCCTCGAATACGACGCAGCTACAACAAATTGCGATCGACCGAGGGATTCCGTCTTATCATATTGATAGTGCGAGTCGGATTCTTCCGGGAAATCGCATCGAACATAAACCCTTGTACCAAGAGTTGGAAATTGCCGAAAATTGGCTACCACCCGGACCCTTGGTGATTGGGGTGACGTCCGGTGCTTCAACGCCCGATAAGGTGGTGGAAGAGGCGATCGAGAAGATTTTTGCCAGTAAAGCGGTGGCAGTGGTTTAAGACTCGGGGTCGTTCGCCAGTCCGGTTTAACCAGTGGAACCGTTGATTAATGGGTTTCACTGGTTATCGGTGGGAACCGCATCCTCCACCGGAGTTTGGGTCTCTTGTCGAATCTTCTAACTTTTGCCAGAATAAGAACATCAAACCGTAAGTTTATAATCGGGCTAATCCCGGATTAGACCCATTTTTTTAGATGATGATTCCCCGAAAAACGAGTGTTGCGGATGCCGCTACCAGTATCGCCCAAATTGCGACAGATACGCTGTTGGAAGATAAGAGTAAATTATTGGGGATTTTTCCCCGAACTCCGGATAAAAAAACCAAGGAGGCGATCGCCTCTGCTGCGGAGACTTATGTCAACCGCTATCTCCAACGGTATGCCACGATTGATCTGTTAGGAACCCGCGATCCCCTGCCGTTGGAATCTCTGTATGTGGAGATGCAGGTGAGGGAGATGGATGCGCCGGGAATGGCGAATCTGAATGCTTCCGCTGTGGAGTTTACTCCCCAATCCCCGATCGCCCTGCTCAATGAACGGGAGCGGGTGATACTCTGGGGTGCACCGGGTTCAGGAAAGTCTCTGTTGCTGAGGAAAATCGGCCTAGAAGCCCTCCGGGGAACCCGGTTCGGGGGGGTGATCAGGCGCGGGTATATTCCGGTGTTTATCCCGGTGAAAACCTTGAGTGGGGGGGACGGGGAAATTGAAAAGGCGATCGCCGATGAGTTTCATCGCTGTAGTTTTCCGGCGGCGGATCGACTGGTGCGAGAGGCACTGGCGCAAGGTCGATTTTTGATTTTACTGGATGATTTGCATACGATTCCCTCGTTTGTGATCCCCGAAGCGATCGCCTGTTTGGAAGGGTTTGTCGAAACTTATCCCAAAAATCGCTATGTTGCTTGTTCCCGATCCGGAGTCTTTCACCATCCCTGGCGCAGCTTTCATCCGGTGGCGATCGCGCCGTTAGATGAGGTACAACAAACGAGTTTAATCCGACAGTGGTATAACACCTCTTCCGCGACGACCCCGAGTGGTGACTTGCTGTTAGCGGATTTACACCGCCCGGAAAATGCTCACCTCCGCTTCTTGGCAGGGCTTCCTCTCTCACTTACATTGGTTTGCTTGATGTATGATCGGACTCACTCTCTACCGGAAAATCGAGCCACGCTTTACCTACGAACTTCTCATATTTTACTGGAAGATGCGGGAAACATGGCCACGGCCCCGGACGTCTCACCGAATCCGGAAATGAATCGAGAATTGGCAAAATTGTGGCTGGCACAATTAGCCTTCCGCAGTGCGATCGCCGAACGTTCGGTTTTCTCCGGTGCCGATTTGAGCAGTCGGATTCCTGTGCATTTGTTGGATTTACATAAAGATGAGTATTTCCCCTTTTCTGTCCCCACTAATGTTAATTCAAATTCCACGGAAAATTCTAACAAAAATTCGCCCCCTGTACCCCCAGGGCGTAAAAAATCCTTGCCGACGGTTCCCACGAATCCGAATGAAAATGCCAATCATCCCTCGAACAAAAATCCAGCGGTATCCCTAACACCTACCATTGGGGAAAACCGCTATCGGGTTGAGAAAATGTTGGAAAAAATCGCCTTGCGGTCCGGTTTGTTGCTGCAAATTGGCCCGGATCGCTTTGCCTTCACTCAAGTGACTTGGCAAGAATATTTTACCGCAATTTATATCGATACTTATTATTTAGCGGCTCAAATTTCGGCTAAAAATCTGACCTTGCGCCACTGGCAAGAAATCTTTTTATTTGTGTCCGGTATCCGCTATCCCACGGCGGATAAGTTACTGATTTTGATGGAATCAGCGGCGCAAAAGTATCTGAAAACCAGTAAGTTGCGATCGCTGTTGCGATGGGCATCGGAATCCACCCAGGATGAAAAAAGCCCACTTACTCCTGCGGCGAAAAGGTCTGCGGCGCTGTTTTTAGTATTGAGCTTAAACGCCACATTGGAACCCGATTTGTCTTTAGAAAATCCCTATCCTACGGATAGCTTGATTCAGCAATTGAAGCATCGGGGGGAAGTAGAATTGCCGGAGAATGTGGCCTTAAGTCTATGCGAAATTTTAGGGTTCAATTTGTCTGAATTGCTCAATCGTGCTGGCCGGTTAGCGGAGGATTTTACCAAAAATCTGGCGTTTATTTGCGATCGCCCGTTGGATGTGGAAAAATCGGCGGGGGAACTGACTCGGGATCTGGCACGAAAATTGGCCCGCGATCGCACGCGACAATTGGTTCTGGATTGGGATTATTTACTCGATTCCGCCAGCAATTTTGCCCTGGATCGCGCCGGAGATTTGGCGTTTGTCAGTATTCTGACTCGCTTGGTGGAAGAGGTGGGAGTGTTTAAAGATTGCCAGGAGGCGATCGCCGCTTTGCAATCCCTGCAAACGGAGATTCCCGATACCAATGCCGCCTATCAAGTCCATTATGAGTTTCGCGATCGCCTTCGTCAAACTTGGTTAACTGCCCTCAATTTGTCCAGCGATCGCCTCAAATTATCCCCGGAGGAAAAGCAGGCATTAGGGGATTATTTGTATGCCAATGGGTTGATAGTTCGCTGCTACCATGCCGCATCAAAAGTCACCCCCGCCACCTGGAGAGTCATCCAAGGACGAATGCTACGCGGAAACTAGAAATCCCACCCTTGTTAACCTCGATATGAATCACCATTTCCCGAAACGGGACTATTATCGGCAAACTTTTCTTGGTCATAATAATACAGGGTGCGGATGGGATAGGGAATATTGATATTGGCGCGATCGCAAGCCGCTTTTAAGGCGATCGCCACCTTCGTTTGAGTCCGTCGCACCGAGGGTCTATCCGGTTCCGTCCAATACCGCACCATCATATCAATTGAACTCTCTCCAAACCCCAGAACATCAATTTCCGGTTCCGGTTTCGATAACACCCCTGGAACCTGGGACACCGCATCCATTAGCGTATCTACGGCTTTCGGTAAGGGAGTATTATAATCCACCCCAATTTCTAAATCCGTCCGCCGATAGGAAAACGCCGTTCTAACTTGCACCGCATTGGTAAAAACTGACGCATTCGGAATCACAACTCGTTCCCCTTGATAGGTCCGAATTTGCGTCGAACGAATCGCAATTTCCTCCACCGTTCCCTCATATCCTTCCACAATAATTTGGTCTCCTAGTCTAAAGGGTTCCTGCAATAACAGCAAAATTCCCGCTAGGAAATTTTTAAAAATATCCTGAAAGGCAAAACCAATGGCAACGGAACTTAACCCCAATAACCCAATAATATCTCCTAATGCCAAACCGGGAAATGCCAGAACGCAGGCGACAAGAATTCCCACGGACCATGCCGCAACATAAGCCGTTTGCACCATTAACATTCGGAGGGATTGATTCTTTAAAATTCGCCGTCCTGCCGCCCTCGTCAGACGACGAACCACATTGGCAGCATACCAAGTAATCCCCAAAACAACCAAAGCAATCAAAATTGCCGGGATTAAGGCTACCCCTTGAGCAATTAAGTTAATCAGAGTTTCTTGAATTTGTTGAAAAAGTTGGTTCATATTAAGGATTGATTTAAAATTGCCAAAAGGTCACGGGTTTGATGCCGGTGACCCGCGAAGGCGTAGGCTCAAACCCACCCCTTCAATGGGAATTCGGGGATAATCCCGGGATATAGCGGTTACCGGACTCCTGGGGTACAGAGGTTATTAGGAGTGCGGTAAGCGGAGCTATGCCGCAGGCTTTGCATCTTGCTCGCTTGGGTCAATAGGACAATAGCGAGCAAGATGCTCGCACTCCTCCTCTAAATATCTGTACCTCATAGGAGTGCGGTAAGCGGAGCTATGCCGCAGGCTTTGCATCTTGCTCGCTTGGGTCAATAGGACAATAGCGAGCAAGATGCTCGCACTCCTCCTCTAAATATCTGTACCTCATGAGTCCAGAAACCTCTATATCCAATGATTCCCTCACGGTTTTACCCCCGTCACCCCGACTCGCGCATCTCCCCAGCGATGGATTTTAATCTCGGAAAAGCCCGACTGCCGAGCATAAGTTTCTAATTCTTCCCCGGTGGAACACATACTCAAATAGGCCGGACGTTGGTCAATAGGATAAGCATACCCTGCCATAAACACATCCCATCCATGACTGGAAGTCAAATCTACATTATCAAAAAAGCAACGTCCCCCGGACTTTAACACGCGAAATGCTTCTTTTAAATACTGATAGCGGTCCCACTCATACAGGTGCATAAACACCACAGTACAATAGACCAAATCAATGGAATTATCAGCAACTTCCTGTAATCCCACCCCACTCAATTCAATTAATTCAATATTCTCCAACCCTTCCAGACGTTGCGCCGCATAGTGGAGCATATTCGCGGAAATATCCGTCCCAATCCATTTCTGACATTGGGGACTTAAAAACTTGCCAACTCGACCCACCCCACAGCCAATTTCTAAACAAATATCTTCCGGTTGAATGCCGACAAAATTCTCAATTCGATTCACCGTATTCAGTCCCGTGCGGTCTAATTCGGCTTCGTCCGTATGTCCGGCAACATAGAGTTTCGCCTCATCCATATTCGCGGCGAGGTTGTCCCAAGTTTCCTTATATTGCGATCGCTCCTGAATCATAGGGTTCTGATTTCCATTCCTAGTGGGTAAAATTGACGGCAAGCCTTATAATAATAGTTTATGTTTGCATCCGAGTCATGGCTTTCCCCGGGGCGCGCATCGCCCATATCCGGTTGAGTGCCAGACTGCCATTGACCCAAAAGGCCCGTTCATTTGCGAAAAATAGCACCTTATGTCCTCTAGTCCTCGTCGTTACCACATCACCACCTTCGGCTGTCAGATGAACAAAGCTGACTCCGAACGCATGGCAGGTATCCTGGAAAATATGGGGTTCCAGTTTTCCGAAGACCCCAACCAAGCCGACCTCATCCTCTACAATACCTGCTCAATTCGGGATAATGCCGAGCATAAAGTTTATTCCTACCTAGGCAGGCAAGCCAAACGCAAACTCCAACAACCCAACCTCACCCTCATCGTTGCCGGTTGCGTGGCACAACAGGAAGGAGAAGCACTCCTGCGCCGGGTGCCCGAATTAGATATGGTCATGGGACCCCAACACGCCAACCGCCTAGAGGATTTGCTCGAACAGGTGTTCGCCGGGAACCAAGTGGTCGCGACGGAGGCGGTGCATATCATGGAGGATATCACCAAACCGCGCCGGGAGAGCGAAGTTACCGCCTGGGTGAACGTGATTTACGGCTGTAATGAACGTTGCACCTATTGCATTGTCCCCTCCGTGCGTGGCATCGAACAATCCCGCACCCCAGAAGCAATCCGCGCCGAAATGGAAGAACTCGGACGCCAGGGATACAAAGAAGTCACCTTACTCGGTCAAAATATCGACGCCTACGGCAGAGATTTACCGGGAACCACACCGGAGGGACGGAATTTACATACCCTCACGGATTTGCTCTATTTCGTCCATGATGTCCCGGGAATCGAACGGATTCGCTTTGCCACCTCTCACCCCCGCTATTTCACCGAGAGATTAATTCGGGCTTGTCAGGAATTGCCCAAGGTTTGCGAACATTTTCATATCCCGTTTCAATCCGGAGATAATGACATATTGAAGGCGATGGCGCGGGGTTATACCCAGGAAAAATATCGCCGCATTATTGATATGATTCGCAGCTATATGCCCGATGCTTCTATCAGTGCCGATGCCATTGTCGGGTTCCCTGGAGAAACCGAGGAACAGTTTGAAAATACCCTGAAACTGTTAGAAGAGATTAGCTTTGATATGCTCAATACTGCCGCCTATTCTCCACGTCCGGGGACACCGGCAGCGGTGTGGGAGAATCAGTTGAGTGAAGAGGTAAAAAGCGATCGCCTCCAACGGTTGAATCACTTAGTATCTATCAAAGCCGCCGAGCGATCGCAGCGGTATCTCGGACGAATTGAAGAGGTCCTAGTCGAGGAGCAGAATGCCAAAGACCCCACGCAAGTCATGGGAAGAACAAGAGGCAACCGCCTCACCTTCTTCACGGGTGATATCAATCAGTTAAAGGGACAATTAGTCCAGGTCAAGATTACCGAATCCCGCGCCTTCAGTTTATCTGGCGAGGCGATTTCCGTCCCTCAACCCGCTTTGGTTTAAGGGCGAGTACCACCGAAGTGAGTTATGGAGAACCCCGGGTTTTTTACCGGGGTTTTCAAGGTAGAAAGGGGGGATATATCGCGAGTCTGGCCTACTGTTTGTGATGGATAAAAATAGGCAGCCAAAACCTAAATGTAAATGTAGCGGCGATTCGAGAATCGCCCGAAACAATTAACCCAAAAATGTAGCAGCGATTCGAGAATCGCCCGAGACAATTAACCC
>CAYUEH010000051.1:0-16264 GCA_964442465.1 uncultured Laspinema sp.
GGTGGGCCGTGCCCACCCTACAATTACTTGTGCCTTTGACGGTGTACCCCAGGGGTTATCAACCGGGTTTCTTGACAAAATTGTTGGCGATTATCCCCAATCTGGGTCAGAAACCCGGTTTCTTGTTCTTGTGACGGTGTACCCCAGGGGTTAGAAGGTTTCTTGTGCCTTTGACGGTGTACCCCAGGGGTTAGAAACCGGGTTTCTTGACAAAATTGTTGGCGATTATCCTCAATCTGGGTCAGAAACCCGGTTTCTTGTGCCTGAAATCGATGAAAAAGGCGCACCATTAATGGTGCGCCTTTTTTAGATGAACGGTCCGGTGGGTCTAATTGGAGGCGATCGCCTCAAAAGATTTCACCTCTAAAACCGGGCCAATCATAGCCATAGTCATCACATCATCGCGGACTTGACCTTTGACTTTGACCTTTTGACCCGCTTTTAACAAATCTGCCGGTGCACCTTGATAAATCTCGTAGGTTTGACCGCCATCGCAAACCAATGCCCAAGTCCCAGGGCCGAAATTTTTGCGTTCGATGGTCCCTTCTACATTAATACTCATGCCATTTGTCCCTCATCCTTCATCGCGATCCGGGCAAGTGCCAAACACAAGAAGGCATTCACCAGTAAAAAGGCCCGGGCAGCGATGCCACTGCCAATCCATAATAAAGTTGGGGCGGGTGCTAAAACGGCACTAATTCCCAGACAGGTTGCCACGCCGATGGTAGAACCGATCGCGAACCATTTCCATTGGGGATGTCCCAACAGCAACAGAATCAGGACCACGGGAATCGCCACACTGGCAAAAATCGGATTAAAGGCGCTACTTCCAGAGATAGCGGTTCCCAATTCCGGAATCGAACTGCCCAGAATACGGAAGGGCCACTGGGGTAGATCAAAGATATAGAATCCACGGAAGACGAATAATCCAGAACTGCCAGCAACCAATCCCGTCGCCATACTCATGGTCCAACTGAAGGGGAAATACATCTTCAGTAACCAGGCAATCAGATAGGACCCGACGACCATTAAGACTTTCGGCAAGAGGGCGTAGACGCCGCCATCAATCCAGAAACGGGGGTTGAGATAGCCGTTATCGCGCAACCAGCGGAAGAAGTCACTAAAGAAGTGACCAAAATCAAATTGACCTCCCTTGGCAAGGGCTACGGCACTCGCCGCATCCAAATGACCGGCCCCAAAGTGGTTGAGGGGGTCTTCTTTGACTTCCCGCGCTGATTCTTTGAGGATAGCGGTAATTTTTTCCGGGTCCGTGACCCCAGAGGCTTTAATCAAGGCGGCGACACCGGCCACATGAGGGGCCGCCATGCTGGTGCCTTGATAGGCGCGAAAGGCAAAACCGGGGAGATTGGTATCGGGGTCAAAGGAGATGGTTTCCTGGAGGATACCACCTTCGTCTCCTTTGGTGGTATCGCCACCGGGGGCAGAAATATCAACACCGGCCCCAAAGTTAGAGTAGGGGGCTTTTTGTCCGGTGGAATCGATCGCCGCGACGCCAATCACGTTGGTATAGCGGGCGGGATAGGAGGCACTGTTGCGCTGTTCGTTGCCAGCGGCAGCAATAATCACGACACCTTTGCTATGGGCGTAGGCGATCGCCTCTTTCATGGCGTTACTTTCACCGCCACCCCCCAAGCTCATATTAATCACATCGGCGCCGTGATCTGCCGCAAATTTAATCGCTTCAGCGATATCGGCAATGTTGCCGCCCCCACTGGCGCTTAAGACTTTCAGGGGCATGATGCTGGCTTCATAAGCGATTCCCGCGACGCCATAGCCATTATTGGTGGTTTGGGCGATGGTGCCAGCAACGTGGGTGCCATGTCCGTTATCATCATCGGCGAGTTCGCGATTGTTAACGAAGTCGTATCCTTTGACAAATTTGGTATTTTTTAAGTCCGGAACCTGACTGACTCCGGTATCAATCACCGCGACGGTGATGCCACTGCCTTTGGTGTCACTCCAGGCTTTTTCTACGTTGATGCTGCGGAGATTCCACTGTTGGGCGTAGAATGGGTCGTTGGGAATATCGAGGGTTTGATATTCGTAAGCGGGTTCAATGTATTCTGTGTATTGAGAGACCTCGGATTTTTTGAGGGTCTTGAGCAGTTGGCGATCGCCGTTGACCACATAGAAGTGATCATCCACGGAAAACTGAGAGTTGAGACGGGGGGTAACCCCATACTCCGAGGCGATCGCGTTGACTTGTTGCTTAACCTCAACTCGGGGAATATCATCCCGAAAGTCGAGGACAATGGACTCGAAAGTGCCTTGATTGGCTAAACCCTTGAAGTTCAACAGGGCAAAGCTCAAACCCACTATAAATAAGGAGAGGAGCAGAAGTTTTTTCATAGAACTTTCCAGCGTAGCGCCAGTTATCTCACCACGATAACTCATCATTATCCGATTTTGGGGAAATGTTTCAGGATTTTAATAGAGTGCGAGGTCCAAGGGCCAAGGTTAAGGGGCCAAGGTTAAGGGGCGATCGCCACCCCTCTGGAACCCGCTAACCCTGGGGTTTCGTCCCGATTAAAGATTTGACGTCGAACTCCCTAAATCGCCGGTAATTTTTCCTCTGGACCCTCCACTGGCAGGGTTCGCCATCTATGGCATTATGTAAACTGTTCCGTAAATCTTCTTTCTATCTCATGCTCATGGCAAGTTACCCGGTCCAAAGTTTATTTCCTGGATTTTTCCGCAGGATAATTGCAGCGGCAATTGATTTTATTCTGATTGCATTGGTTTGGTTTGCTGTGGGATTAGGACTTGATTTTTTACCGAGTTCAGGGGAAAACAGTATCACATTTGTGGCTTGGGATGTTTCCCGGGTTTTTATTGTATTTTTAGTTTTTATTATTTATTTTACCTTGTTAGAAGCCACCTTGGGTTGGACTCTGGGTAAGTTGATTTTTCAAGAAGAAGTCGTCACCCTCCGGGGACGACGCCCTAGTCTATTTCAAGCGATGATCCGGACTCTGTTTAAACCCGTGGATATGCTCTTGCTCCTCGCCCCGTTGTTAATGTCTCCGAAAACCCAAACTTTGGGCGATCGCTATGCAAAAACTCTCGTGATTAATCGGGATGCTGGGGTTCCGGGCATTATGGTTGAGGACCGATATATTTTTACGTTTAAAAAAATAATTGGCATTATTTTGCTGTTGGTGAGTTTAGCCGGATTGGGAATAGGATTTTCGTTAATGAAAACTTATTTACCCGAAATTCGGTCTGTGAATCAAGCCGCGAATAATCATTTTATGCGTCTTGAAAAAGGCATTGCCATTAATCAAAATGTCCATGCTGCTTATGAAAATGCCTCCAGTCAGCTACGCGAACGAATGACTTTGGAGGAATATCAACAAAGAATCCAAGAAAATCCATTTCTGCCCATAGCATTAGAAAGACGCCGAGAGATTAAGTTTAATCAATGGACATTTCAAGAAGAAGAGGGTCAGCGGGTAGCGGCAGTGGTTAAGGGCAATTTGGATAGTCTATTTGAGATTGAGGTGAATTTGGCGAAAGAACAGAATCAATGGAAATTTGTGTCTGGGAATTTTATCCCGACGGGTCAGTAAGAGACAACAGCAACAGGAGGAGAAGCGAAGCTATCCCGAAGGAAATCGCCACTCTATCCAGAGTTCCAGAGGCGATCGCCCCTGTTAAGGCAATTGGGCGGCCAGAATGGCGCGAACTAACTCGCAAAACCCCTCCGATTCGGGTAAATCCGTCAGGTAGGCGGGGTGATGGGTGAGGATGGGTAAATATTCAGCCAGATTGGCAACCCCCACGGACAAGGGAAAGAGGGTGTTGTCGAATAAACTCTCATCGTTGGGACTATCCCCCACCGTCACCAGGCGATCGCTGCTGTAGTCAGGGAAGCAGTCGCCCAAAACCTGCATCAGGGCCACCGCCTTATCCTGCTTGTGGGGTTTGATATGACAATGAACCGTACTAAAGGTAAATCCCCAACCCAGTTCGGCACAGAGGGACCGCAATCGCTGCAAATTCTCCGAAGTTAGTCCCGCCACATCAAAGGTCCAATCTGTG
The DNA here is from genome assembly GCA_964442465.1 of uncultured Laspinema sp. Classification (GTDB taxonomy): domain Bacteria; phylum Cyanobacteriota; class Cyanobacteriia; order Cyanobacteriales; family Laspinemataceae; genus Laspinema. The sequence continues at coordinate 4,063 of CAYUEH010000051.1, forward strand.
ACTCGAAAGGGATTATCCTCAGTCTCTCGCAGGTGGGGAAATTCAGTCAACAGATGAGCAAATCCTGTCGCTAGTTGCTGCCGATGGGTTTTTAAATCAGCGATCGCAGTTAACAGGACGGGAGTCCCATTGCTGGGGTAGAAAATCCCGCCATTTTCGGCGATCGCCCCTACCACCGGCAGATAACTAACTAACCCACTCACCCATCCGGCCGATCGTCCGGTGACGATCACCACCGCTACTGATGCTGCCGCTAATGCCTCCAATGCTTGTAACAAATCCGGGGTAAATTTCCCCTGTTGCGTCAGCGTCCCATCGAGATCCGTTGCCACCACCGCCACCGGTTGCAGGCTATGATGGGTCTGAAGTTGAGATAACGGTAAAGATTTCATAAATTTCTGACTCTACTATGTCATCACTGTGGGTTTTCCTTTAACATCAGACCAAGGGAAAGAAAAGGTGTCAACCCTTGGGGATGAATTCGTTTGCATTGATTAGCCCAATGGAAAACCCGGTTAAAATTACCGTTAGATTTCAATTAATTCAAATGGGAATTCCCTAGAATTTACTGTGGTTAATTCCGGGCAATCATTGCGTTTAAACCCGTTTAAACGCAATGATTCAATGGTCTAAGCGGCCTCGAACAAGGCCGGGGTGGTCAACCCCGAGTTCCATTCGTCACTTTTCAAGGGACCGACTGGCGGACTGGCAAAGTTGAGGGCGATCGCTCAAAATCCCCGGTTTTGGACCTCGGCTTTTCATCGTGGAGCAATTGCCCTAAACTACAGTAGAGTTCGCCATCCGAATCAGGGATAGCCCGGTTTCGTCGGTCTGGGGCATCATACAGAAGTTGCGGGCTCGTCCTGGAGTTGAGGTGGGGTGTCATCCGGGGTGTAGAGAGTATTGACGCCGGATTCGCTTTCTTTGCCAATTCGGGAGTCCGATGCTTGGGAAAAATTACCCCCTGAGCTCCAGCTTGTCAGCGAATCGTTAAGATAAGGTAAGGGTGTTGCGATCGGTTCGGTTGATTTTGAGTCTCCAGCAGTTTGCCGCAAAACGGACGAACATCTCCTAACCTGATCTTTGAACTCTCAAGCGACAGACCCAACGTCCTACCCGACTTGACAACTCTCATCGGTGGCCTCTGATCCATAGAGAGGGAGTGAAAAACTTACGGGATGAATATCAAAGATGCCGTCGGGGGAACTCTATCAAAAAGTGCCGTTGTACCAGGGAAAGTCTATGTCAAGTCCTATTATCCTTGTCCAGCCTACCTTAGCTCAAGCGCCTGAAGCGAATGACTCCAAATTTCCCCTTTCACCGGATCAACTGTGGATGTCAATATCGGGCGGCCTTTTGCTGTTATTGATAGCATTCTTTGTGTTTCACAAGGTGCAACTGGACCAGCTCAAGAAAAAGGTTAAATTTGATGAATTCAAGAATAGAGAGCTACAAAAGAAGCTGAAAATGTCCCTTGAAACCATCACGAAGATGGAAAAAAATCCTGACCTGATTCACTCGCGTGAGTTTAACTTAGACTATCTGCGCATGAGGATGGAGGAAGAGAACTTCCACTTTGCCGTGGTGAATCAAATTAAAGTCAAGGTGAAAGAAAAAATCTCGGTGGCCCTGCGCCCCAATGCAGAAAACCGAGGTTCCGGGCGACAAGTGGATGAAATCTTTGACGTGGAATATCATTTGGGTGATGTTGCTAAGTCGAAGAAACGAGTCCTGTTTCGGATTCAAATTAAGTTAACAAAATTACCCACCCAAGCCACTTCAAAAACGATTAGCCAAATTATTGACTGTCTGGAAACCTATCTCAGTGCTAGGGATGATCACGATACCTGGCAACCGACGATTCAAGGTAGGGTAGCTTACATCCACTGGGATCAAAAAGCCAAACCAACCCCCTTGTTAGTGCTGGAACAATCGAATGAAGGGGTGAACGTCACGTTCCGAACGACAACAGCGCGACGAGTCTCCACTTTAGACACATCGGATACAGGGGCGATGACAGGGGCAACCTCGATCACGGGCACAACAACCCGTCGGGGGAAAACTGGAACCAAGACGAAAACTCCAGGAAATGCGGGCAAAAAACCGCGTCGTTAAAGGTGAGGGATGCAAGGCACGGGTCTATCCAATTGGGCAACATTCTGATCGGGGGATTCATCAAAGGGTCTGCGATCAAAGCTATCAAAATCCCCCTTGCGATCGCCCGGTTTTGAGCGCGATCAGAGGTTCGTTATCTTCCGGTTACCTCCCTATCCCTTCCCTTCATTGAGTCGTCCATCTTCCATCTGAACGATGCGATCGGCAATGTCTAAAATTCGGGGGTCATGAGTCACCAGCAAGATGCTACACCCTTGTTCTTTGGCCAACCGTTGCATCAGTTCTACCACATCTCGACCGGATTTACTATCCAATGCAGCGGTGGGTTCATCGGCTAAAACCAGTTGAGGATGACTCGCTAATGCACGGGCGATCGCCACCCGTTGTTTTTGTCCCCCGGAAAGGTTTTCCGGATAATCATCCACCCATTCCCTTAATCCCACCGATTCTAACATCGCCGTCGCTTGGGCTTTCATTTTGCTCTCATCCCCGGGTTGAAAATGCAACTCCAGGGACATTTGAACATTTTGCCTTGCGGTTAAACAGTTTAACAAGTTATGGGCTTGAAAAATATACCCAATATTCCGGCGAACTTGCACCAATTTGTTCGGACTCGCCCCACAAAGTTGTTGATTGCACACTTTCAAACTCCCTTCTTGGGTCGATCGCAACCCTCCCATTAAGGTTAACAAAGTGGTTTTCCCCGAACCCGATGGTCCGGTCATTAAAACAACTTCTCCCGAATAAATCGTTAATTTAATCTCAAATAAAATCTGTTTTCGCAGAGACCCTTTGCCAAAATAATGATTAACCTTTTCAATTTCTACCACAGGAGAGGTCCGGGAAGAAACCGTTTTAGCGTTGAAACTAGAGGCCGGATAACTATTCATAATCACTGGAATTGTTAGCGGTCCGAGATTTAAGAGGAAACTCTGACTAAAAAATATCTGCCGGGTCGGCATCGCGCAGTTTCCGCAAAGCGACTGCCCCGGAAATGGCGCACATAATCAGAGTGAGAACCAGAACCAGGACGGCCCGTTCTGGAGTCATGGCAATGGGTAAACGGGTGGCATTGCGGGTTAAAGTATATAATAAAAATTTGGCGATCGCAAAGGCCGGAATATACCCCAAAATCGCTAAAATCACCGCTTCTTGTAATACAACTCCCACAAAATACAAATCCGCATATCCCATCGCCTTGAGGGTGGCATATTCCGCCAAATGACTGGCGACATCGGTATATAAAATCTGATAAACGATCGCAATTCCCACCATAAACCCCATAATGGTCCCCAGGGTAAACACGAACCCGATCGCCGTCCGAGTCCTCCAATAATTCTGTTCACGCTCAATAAACCCTTGATGACTCAGGACGATGACATCCGGGGGTAAGCGAGACTGAATCTGGGCAATTACTTGTTCCACATTGGCCCCGGGTTGCAGATGAATTAACCCCACATCCACCTCATGAATACTCCGCCGTTTAAACAATCTTAAAAACGTTAATTCACTGGTAATCAAACTGCCATCGGCCCCAAAAGAAGCACCCAAACTAAACAATCCCCGGACTTCAATTCTCCGCCCGCCCACTTCAGTTTTCACCTGCTGACCTTCTTGCAAAAGTTGCGGAATGGGTCCAAATTCTGGACGAGCATCCCGGTCAAATAGCCCCATATCTAAGCGCTTAATTTCATCTAGCTTTGCACTAACCTCGGGCATTTTAAACGGTGATTTAGTCGGGTCAATCCCCAACACTAAAATCGAGCGATCGCTTTTATTCACCGGATTTTTCCAGGTCCCGATCGCCAGATACAACGGACTGACTGCTTGCACTTCCGGGACCGCCAAGGTTTGATAGAGGCGACGTCGAGAAAAAGACTGCATGGAAATCAACGCTTGCGATCGCGGGCTGATTAACACGATATCTCCCGTCAAACTCTGGTGCAACCGAGTCGAACTATCAAACAGGGCATCGCGAAATCCCAACTGCATAAACATCAAAATATCCGCAAACGCAATCCCGGCGATCGCCACCAATAGGCGACTTTTTTCCCGGGACAATTGTAACCAAGCTAAAGGAATTTTTCTAAACATCATGATCGTGCTAGTTTACTTAGGAGTGGTTACAGGTAAATCTAAAACGGAAGGACTGCTGGGAACCGTTGACGATGACAGGGTGGCAATAATCACCTCCACTTGTAAATTGGTTAACCCGGAAACCCGTTGACTATCCTGGGGGTCGAGGCGAATTTTCACTTCCACCACTCGGGCATCCGTATCCGCAGTCGGGTCCGTATCCAGAACATCTTTTTTGCCAATTTGTAACCCAATGCGATCCACGGTCCCGGACAATTCTCCATCCACCGCCTGACTGGTAATAGCCGCCCGTTGACCCAATCGCACATAGCGAATATCCGTTTCATAAATCTCAGCAACCACGAACATTCGGTCCGTTTGAGCGATCGCCACAATGCCTTGATCTTGAGCAATACTTTCCCCGGGTCGAGTGTGAATCTCCAGCACTCGCCCCTCAATCGGTGCGCGCACGTAGGCTTCATCCAGCCGCGCCTGGGCTTCTGCTTCAGCGGCGATCGCACTATCCACCTCCGCCTCGGCCAGTTCCACATCTACGGTTCGCACTTCGGAAATACTCTCTAAAATAGATTGGGCTTCCTGGAGTTGCTGTTCTCCCGTCGCCCGAATCCGATCGCGAGTGACGATCGCCTCATTGAGTTGTTCCCGACCCACTTGTCGGAGTTGTTCCTGCTTCACTTCTGCCTCACTCAGTTCCGCTTGACCTGTGCGATCCAGTTGATTTAACACCGCTTGTTCTTCCTGCAATTGTTCCCTCGCCGTGGCTTGAACTCGTTGCAAATTCGTCACCGCTTCTTCAATTTGCTTGCCCACGGTTCCCTCAATTTTAGTGAGAGTGGCCCGGGCTTCCTCCAGGAGTTTCGCCCCGGTTTCGTTAATTTTCTCTAAAATGGCGATCGCTTCTAACTGTTGCTGACGAGTGGTGCGATCGAGTTCTTCGAGTCGCGCATTCGCCGCTTTCACCTCTTGCAGTGCCACTTCCACATCCAGGCGTTTTGTATCATAAACCGAGGCACTAATCGCACCTTCTTGGTAAAGTTGCTCGTAGCGTCGAAACTCTATCCCGGCATTTTGGAGTTTCGCTTGCAATTGGGAAATCAGCGCTTGTTGGGCGGCGAGTCTCTCATCGCGTTCGGCTTGCAAGCGGGCAATTGTGGCTTGTTGTGCGGCGCGATCGCCTTGAATCTGAGCTTCTAAACGAGAAATCGTCGCTTGTTGGGCCGCCCTTTGACCGGTGAGTTCGGCTTGCAACCGGGCGATCGTCGCCTCTTGAGTCAAAATCTGACCCTGGAGTTCCGCCTGTAATCGAGAAATCCCGGCTTCCCTCGCGGTGACATTCCCCTCTAATTGGGCGCTAAAACGGTCAATGGTCGCCTCTTGTGCCGCTAAATCCCCTTCTACCTGAGCACGCAGGCGAGCGATAGTGGCATCCTGAACCGCCAAATCTCGGGGAATCTGGGCCTGTAAGCGGGCGATCGCCGCTTCTTGGGCGGCAATCTCACCACTTTTGGCCCCGGCTTTGACTTGTGCTAATCTCGCTTGGGCGATTTTCACCTGTTGTGTGGCTTGTTCGAGTTGTGCGGCCAGACGATCGCGACTGTCTAAAATCGCGATGGTTTGATCGACACGGACGGGATCGCCTTCCTCCACTAATAATTGTCCCAATCGGTCTCCCTGCATGGCGTTGGGTGCAGAGAGTTGAATCACTTGGGAAGCCGGTTCTACTCGTCCCAAGGCACTCACATATTGCAGAGGGGGAGGGGTGTCAATGGGGGTAGGCGTTCCGCTTTCCTGAGTTACGGGTCGGGTCTGTAATAAAGTGTACATCGAATATCCCCCAATGGCGATCGCCGCTATCACCAGAACTAAGGTCACCCAGGGGGGAAGGAAGCCCACTCGTTCTAACGAAGTCCTCCCCGCCTCGCCCTGAGTCTTCACGGATGCATCGGCAACCGGAACAGCGGGCGCAGTAATTTGGCGATCGGGTTTTTTATCCTTGTCTTGGACAGACTCGTGACCCATAATGACTTAATAATACCGATTTAGGCTTAGGGTTGAGAGGCAAACCGCTCTTTCTCGATTGATTGTATAGGATTTTGACTCTGTGGTGACCAGCAATCGGTCAAAATCCCCAGTTTTCCTCTTGAGCTTTATCAGGACTTACGCAGATTGTGAAAACTTACCCTAAATGTAGAGGCGATTCGCTTGCTCGCCTCTACATTTAGGGCTTAATGTTAAAGATTGCGTAAGTCCTGATTTCACCTCATCCGTTGCCATCGTAACCCTTAAAACCCGGTTTCCAGACAGAAACCGGGTTGGCGATCGCCCTCAATCCCCTCCGGGGTTCAAATTAAGCACTCAATTGCGCGATCGCCTTGCCAAGGGTTGCTAATGCTTCATCTATTTCTGAGGGGGTAACAATCAAAGGCGGAACAAACCGCACCACTTTCGGTCCTGCGGGAACCAGCAATAATCCCTCTGCCATTGCTACTTTGACAATCTCAATCGACGTCATTTCCGTCTCGGCAGACAACTCCAGACCATTAATCAGTCCCCAACCGCGCACTTCGGCAATCAAATTGGGATATTCAGTGGCGATCGCCTCTAATCCCTGGCGTAATTGTTCCCCCCGTTGTGCGGCATTGGCTAACAAATTCTCCTGTTCCAGGGTTTGACAGACGGTGAGGGCCACCCCACAAGCGAAGGGATTCCCGCCATAAGTGCTGGCATGATCTCCCGGTTGGAAGATATTACAACTGGACTTACATAATGTTGCCCCAATCGGGATTCCACCGCCTAACCCTTTCGCTGAAGTGAAGATATCCGGTTCAATGCCGAGGTTTTCATATCCCCACAGCTTTCCAGACCGGCCCATTCCCACCTGTACTTCATCTAAAATCAATAAAATGCCTAAGTCATCGCAAATTTTGCGGACGGCTTGGAAGTAACTCACATCCCCGGGACGGACGCCCCCTTCTCCCTGTAGCGCTTCCAGGAGAATGGCCGTAACTCGGCGGTTTTCGCCTCCATCTAATTCGGCGATCGCGGTTTTAATGGCCTCAATATCATTAAACGGCACATAAGCAAATCCGGGAACCAATGGGTCGAAATTCTTCTGATATTTGGGTTGACCCGTGGCGGTAATTGTGGCGAGGGTCCGTCCGTGGAAACTGGCATGGGCGGTTAAAATCACCGGGTCATCGATGTTTAATACGGTGTGAGCGTATTTGCGGGCGAGTTTGATGGCACCTTCATTCGCTTCTGCACCGGAGTTACAGAAAAACACGCGATCGGCGCAGGAATGGTCTACCAACCATTGGGCTAATGCCCCCTGTTCGGGAATATAGTACAAGTTAGACACATGATGCAGTTTTTGGATTTGTGCCGTCACTGCTTTAACCATTGCCGGATGCGCGTGTCCGAGGGTACAGGTGGCAATCCCGGCGACAAAATCCAGGTATGCTCGCCCTTCGGTATCCCAAACACGGCATCCCTGACCCCGTTCTAGGGCCAGGGGAAAGCGTCCGTAGGTGGTCATCACCGCTGCATCAAACTCGGCAGGGTCAAAAACAGACGGGTTCGTTTCAAGGTTGGGCTGGGAAATGAGGGTTTCTGGACTCACTATTTTCTCCTATGTTCCTGATTTTTTACGCGGGTTGCCTACGACCCGCCTAGAATTACATTTTATCCTAGCTAATTCCTCGTCCTTTTGCAGTTAAGAAGCTTAAAGTTTTCTGCCCTTGGACCGACTCAATTGGGGAACAGCCTTTTACAAAGTTTCCTCAAAATGGGCTTGACTTTTCCGGTAATTCCTGTTAATTTTATAATGGGAAAGTATGCCGTCCTATTATAGGCAATGGGGGGGAAGAAAAGGCTGAGAGAATCGAACGAGGAAGGCGGGAAGGGTGATCGGGAATCAACCGGATCCATAGGGTGCTGATTGAGCAATATTTTTGATCGATTTAACGATCGCCAGGGTAATCCGTGAGATTACGGGGGGTCCCTTTGGGTGGGGGAAATTACCAAGGGCCGGGAAATGTCAGGGTTCCCTGACTCTCCAGGCCAGAGAGGGGAAGGGCGATCGGTCCCGAATATCACGATGGACCCACCTCGGGTCCCTTTTATGGAGAAGCTGGCGATCGAGTCACCCCCATCACTGATGATTCCTCACCATCGGAGAAGTTTTCAGGGGTATGGTAGAGTATTCAAGGCCCCAAACTCTAGGTTTCCATCGGGGTTTTTGTCGCGATCGCCACCTTCCCCGAATTGTCCGTGAGTTTCATTCAAATCGTGATGGGATTAATGACTAACAGCGCCCCTTTTCCAGATCTTCTTTCCCAACTAGAATCGGGGACATCCGTTCAATCGGGACGAGTAGAGGAATTAGCGATCGTCCTGATTATTCTGTTATTAGTCGCTACTTTTGTCGCCATTTTTTCCCGGCGATTTAAAGTTCCCTACGTTACGGGTTTGGTCTTAGCCGGTTTAGCAATCACGGAATTTTTACCGGGAAACATTGGTTTAGATTCTTCTCTAATTTTAAACCTTTTCTTGCCCATATTAGTCTTTGAAGCGGCTATTAATACGGATATTAGTCGGTTACGCAGCACAATCGTTCCCATTTCCTTGTTAGCCGGTCCGGGCCTGATTGTTTCTTTTGGAATCACCGGACTGGTGGTTAAATTCGGATTAGGATTAGACTGGATTCCCGCCTTATTAGTCGGCGTCATTTTAGCCGTTACCGATACAGTCTCAGTCATTGCTGTCTTTAAAGAGGTTTCAGTTCCCAGTCGTTTATCGACCATTGTCAACGGAGAGAGTCTGTTTAATGATGGGGTAGCCTTAGTCATATTTACCCTGTTGGTGAACGTTCAAATTATGGGGAGTTTTTCCTTCATTAATGGACTGCAACAACTTTTTATTGTGATTGTGGGTGGGACAGTAATTGGGTTAATAGTAGGCTATTTAAGTAGTGGATTGTTGGCCCGTTATGATGATGGTCTGACCAGTATATTACTCAGCGTCGCCGTAGCTTTAGGAACGTTTCAAATCGGGCAGTTACTCGGCGTATCTGGAGTCGTTGGCGTTGTCGTTGCTGGCTTGTTAGTCGGCAATATTGGCATCAAACAGACTGCTTCCGCATCGAATCGGATTGCTTTATATAGTTTCTGGGAATATGCTGGATTTGGGGTGAATACGTTTATTTTTTTGCTGATTGGTTTAGAAATCAATCCCCTCACCCTCTGGAATACTTTACCTGCCGTACTGTTAGCCATTTTAGCGTACCAAATGGGGCGTTTACTCTCGGTTTATCCGTTATTAGCCCTCCTGAAATGGTTGGACCGTCCCATTCCTATTCGGTGGAAGCACGTTTTATTTTTAGGGAATATTAAAGGGTCATTATCAATGGCGATGGCTTTAACCTTACCCGCAACATTAGAGGGAAGGTCCCAATTAATTGCCCTGTTGTTTGGGACGGTTTTACTCTCGTTGGTGGGACAGGGATTGAGTTTACCCTGGTTGGTTAAACGGTTGAATATTCAGGAGATTTCCCCCTTTCGCCAGAGAATTCAGGAATTACAAGCGCAATTAATGGCGGCTAAAGCAGCCCAAGAAGAGTTGAATAATCTCCTGAAGTCGGGGGTTTTACCCAAGTCAATGTATGAGGAAATGCGGGCTTCCTATCAGGTGAAAATTGCCGGGGCTGAGAAGCAATTGCGGGATATTTATAATATCAGGCCCGAGGATGGGGATGGGGGCGATCGCGGAAAATTGGATGCAGTCTGGCGGCAAGTCTTGCTGGCGGAGAAAAGCGCTTTAAACGCCGCCCTCCGGAAGCAAATTTTATCCGAAGAAATTGTTCAAAAGCAGGTGAATGATTTGAATCAACAATTATTAAAATTAGAAGATGATTAAACCGACCCTTTCATGAAATCAATCATTTGGTGGAGACAATTTTGTTTGGTGACAATCAGAATAGTCGAGTGCAATTCAATTACCGTACTCCCGTTGGGAATGACTAAATCACTATGGGGATAAGGTTGATAACCAATAATCAGAGACCCTTGGGGAAAGCGGGGGTCTCGGGCAATCTCCGCCAAACTGCGCCCGATCGCCTGAGAATTATCCGGAATCGACAGTTTGAGCACTTCAATTTGCCCTTGTTCAAAATGCATCATCGATTCCACTTCTGGATACTCGATCGCATTTGCCATTGTCGTCACCGCCAATTCCACCGTACTAATAATATGAGTAGCCCCCGCAATCCGATAGGGTTGTTCAAAATCCCGATGGCGCATTCGGACGAGAATTTCCGAAACCCCATAATATTTAGCCAAGGCAACCATTGCTAAATTCAGGGCATCATTCCGTAACATCGCGGCCACGGCATCCGCTTTCCGAATCCCTGCTTCTAACAGCAACTCCGTACTCACTGTACTGCCTTCAAAGGCCATCACTCCGAGTTGTTCGCGAGCATAATGACAGGCCATTGGGTCAACATCTATCAGGGCGATCGTATGTCCGAGTTCTGTCAATCTTTCCGCTAAATTGAGTCCCAGTAACCCTGCGCCCCCAATAATAATGTACATCAGTCTATCCCCTAGTTTTAATGTGATTCATCTTTAGCATGAGTAGGATGTACCCCGTTTGTCAAGGCTCAATCTTGCTCGTAACTTTATCCGACTTTAGTTATAAAAAATGCGGTGAGTTCTGTGAAGTCAAAGCAACTTATTCAGTTCAGCAACGAAATCAATCAAAAATATCAACGAATTCGGCAAGAATTAATCGGGGGTGTAGTCGCCCTCGTGTTCGTCTTGTTAATCGGGATCCTCTGGTATCGACTGGTGGAGGGATGGCGATGGGTTGATAGCGCCTATATGACGGCAATTACCCTCTCTACCGTGGGATTTATGGAAATCCACCCCCTAGGCGATCGCGGGCGCTTATTTACCATCTCCTTAATTGCAATGGGATTGGTGAGCATCGGCTATATCGTCAACCGCTTTACAGAAGCTATCATTGAAGGATATTTCCAAGATGAACTCAAAAGTAGAAGACAGCGACGCTTGATAGAAACATTAACTGAACATTACATTATTTGTGGATTTGGTCGCACGGGTCGGCAGATTGCGTCTGAATTCAACGCCGAAAACATTCCCTTCTTGGTGATTGACGCGAATGCTGAGGTGGTTCAACAGGCGCAGCAACTGGGATATATTGCCATTCAAGGGGATGCCACGGTGGATGCCACCTTGCTAGAGGTGGGAATTGACCGCGCCATCTGTTTGGTGACAGCGATGCCATCGGATGCAGAAAATCTCTATACCTTAATTTCTGCCAAAACTTTAAACCCGCAAATTCGAGCCATTTCCCGCGCCAATAGTGAGGAAGCGGTCCAAAAATTACAGCGCAGTGGTGCCGATGCGGTGGTTTCTCCCTATATTACTGGGGGGAGACGGATGGCGGCAGCAGCGTTGCGACCCCAGGTGATGGATTTTGTGGATGGGATTATTGCCGGTGCCGATCGCACCTTTTATTTAGAAGAGTTTTTGATTGATGGCGAGAGTTGTCCCTTAGTCGGAGACAGTTTGCACGATGCCAAACTGCGATCGCACTCCGGTGCCCTGGTCCTCGCCATTCGCCGTGCCGATGGACATCTCATCGGTGGACCCACTGCCGATACGGTTCTGATGGTGGGAGATACCCTAATCTGCATGGGAACCACGGAACAACTTCGCCTCCTCAACCAAATCCTCAGTCCCCTCAAGTTGAAATTACCTCGTATTCGCAAACACCCGCCGATGTGGGAGTAGGGATGGGGGATTGGTCTTATGTCTTATGTCTTATGTCTTATGTCTTATGTCATTGGTTGATGGGGGAGTGGCAACACCCGGCGGGGGATCAATCCCCCGCCGGGTGTTGAGAATGGTGCAAGATGTTCGTAGTAACGACTTCAGTCGTTATCTTAGTTCGTAGTAACGACTTCAGTCGT
>CAYUEH010000052.1:0-16198 GCA_964442465.1 uncultured Laspinema sp.
TCATGATTCATACTCAATCCGGTTGATCAAAGCATTAAAAATTGTAGGGTGGGCAATGCCCACCCTACAATTGCTCAACTTGTTTTTCAAGACCTATTCCAACCGCATTCCGGATCACTCGCCTGAACTTAACCAGGAGGGCCGTGAGATCGTTGGACTCGTGAGGCGTAATCCTGTGGGTGCGTCAAGGGATTCATCCTCAACCGGGTTCGGCAATTTTTGGATGAGACGCACTCGATTTTTAAAACCTGAACCTGTTCCCTTCCGATCAAAACTCGCTCTGTTGTCCCGGGGATATTTCACCGGGCGATCGCGGCGTAATCGGTAAACTGATGATAAACTCGGTCCCCTCTCCCAGAGTAGAAATACATCGCAGTTTTCCCCCATGTTTTTCCACCACAATGGAATAAGCAATTGAGAGTCCTAAACCCGTCCCTTTGCCGACGGGTTTCGTTGTAAAAAACGGGTCAAAAATTTTCAACCGCACCTGTTCAGGGATACCCGGACCATTATCCGCAATCCTCACCTGAACCCAATCGCGATCGCTGACTTCGGTACGCAGGATAATCCTCGGTAAGCGGGTTTTCCCCCGGTATAAATCCGATCGCATGACATCGGCAGATGTTACCAAGGAGCTAGAATCAGCCTGAGGGTCCTCGTTGCTCTCCTCCTTGAATCCCTCAAACCCATCCATCGCATCGATCGCATTATTTAAAATATTCATCACCACTTGATTCAGTTGAGAGGCATAACAGGTAATTTTCGGCAGGTTGCCATACTCCTTGCTCACCTCAATTGTGGGACGCCCATTTTTACCCGTCAGACGAGACTGCAAAATTAACAGCGTCGAATCAATCCCCTGATGAAGCTCCACCTCTTTCATCGCTGATTCATCCAGACGCGAGAAATTTCGCAATCCCAGAACAATCTGGCGAATGCGATCGGCCCCGGTTTTCATGGAAGAGAGTAACCGGGGTAAATCTTCCAGTAAAAACTCCAGATCCATGTCCTTGATCGCGGCTTGAATTTCCGGTTTTGAATCAGGATATTGTTGCTGATAAAGACAGACTAAGTTAAACAAGTCATCCAGATACTCTCCGGCATGATTGAGATTGCCATAGATAAAACTCACGGGGTTATTAATTTCATGAGCAATTCCCGCCACCATTTGGCCGAGACTGGACATTTTTTCGGTTTGAATCAGTTGAGCTTGGGTCTGTTTGAGGGTTTCTAACGTTTGCGACAAGTGGTGATTTTTTTCATTTAAGGCATCATTGGCTTGATTTAAAGCCTGCGTGCGCTCTTGGACTTTGGCTTCCAGGTTGGCATAAAGCAGGGCATTTTCTAAGGCGATCGCCGCTTGGGAGGAGAGAATTTTTAAAATCTCTAGGCGGTCCCGGGTGAAGGCTCCCCGGGTTAAATTATTTTCTAAATACAGAATTCCTAAGGTTTTTCCCCCATTCACAATCGGGATACATAACAAGGACTTTAACTGATGAGCCACCACATAAGGCTCTTTTGTAAATGCCCCTTCACAAGCGGCATCACTTAAAACTAAATTAGAGCCAGTGCGCGCCACATATTTGACGATCGCCACGGGTAAATCGGAGCAAGTTTCGATATCAAGGGATTGCTCTACGTTTACTGCATCAGCATCGGTAGAAGCAGAGGCGGATATCAATAGTTTGCCTTCACTCTTTAAAATTAAAAAGGCTTTTTCAGCTCCGGCATTTTCGAGCGCCGTTTTCATCAGGGTCGCCAGCAATTTATCCAGGACAATTTCACTGGCAATCGCTTGTGAGGCTTTCAGGACGGTGGTCAAATCTAGGTGATCGCTACTCTCCCGAGAGATTGAAACTCCCCCTTGGCTTGGTTTCTGTCCGTTGGTAGGATGAAATTGCTCCCTCGCAACGGGCAACAAGTGGGAATAGGTAGACTCCAACTGCTGCACTTTGGCGGTTGCTCCCCATTTTTTATACCCCTCCCGCGCTTCTTGCATATAGGCTTTAGCCGGGGTAAGTTTTCCTAATCCTAAATAAAATTTAGCCGCCAATTCGTTGGCGAGGGCAGCTTCTTGCACATACTCCTGTTCTGTGGCAAGTTGGATGGCGCGATCGTACCCGTCCATCGCCTGTAATTTGTGACCGAGAACGCGGTCCCGTTCGGCCTGAACGAGATCACATTTATGCAAATAATTCATGGGGGCATGAGCGGCCCATTTTTTCAGGATTTTTTGGTTCGTCGCGACTTTTTTGAGGAGAATTTTGCGGTTCTGCTCGTCGGCGCGATCGCACAAGGCCATGCGAGTGAGGGAATCATACCAATAAAACAGCCCGACAACCGGCAAGGCGATCGCCCCATCTAAATAGTTCTGAGCTTGTTCGGCATTCACCAGGGCTTCACTATAATTTTCAAACCAATAACACAGCATTACTTGATTCACAAAATAATCGTGCAGTCTGTTGCGGTCATTGGCTGTAATCATCAAGGGAACCGCTTGCTCCCGATTATAGGCTTCTCCCACTAACTCACCGGGATTTTCACTTCGTCCCAACAAATTGAGCACCGCTTGCCGATACATTTCATTCCATTCCACCACGGTCATCTGTTGCCATTGGGTTAGGGAATGGCTCAAAGATGCCATTTCCCGTTCTACCTGATTCAGTTCTGTTCCGATAAAGTATAAGTTCTGACAACGGTTTTTGGCCGCATAAGACGCCCATTCTAAATCTCCATTTTCAATCCCACTTTGTTCCGCTTTCCGTAACGGAATCAAGGTCTCCTGGAGATGCACGCTCCAAGGGTTGATCAGCCCTTCTACCATGGTTAAAATTTTGGCATTGGCTTGACCTGCACCGAACTGAGATAACAGATTTAAGGCTAATTGTCCAAATTTATACCCGAGTGCAATTTCACAAAATACGCCGGATAAAATCACACCATAGGTGGCATAAGCAAAGGCGGACCAGGGTGAATTTCCAGATTGAATGGATAGGTTCACCTGTTCAAATACAATCAGAGGCAGTAAGGAAGGAGCGGCTTGATAGGCGGAGGATACCAAACTAGAGAGAATTCTCATAGCGGCGAGTTTCTCGGGTTCCATCATGACTGGCAATGCCAGTAAGTCTGTGGGGTCTTTGTCCCCCATTGCCGCTTGGTTTTTTTTCCGTTGCCGTTGAATATCAGCCCGGGTGGGATTATCGATTAAATCAATCCCCAGTTGTTTCGCAATGTTTACGCCAATTTGTACCGCTTCCAGGGGTTGAGCCTGGGCCATACAAGCTTGAATTTTGAACTCATAAATTTTGACGGCATCGAGCAGGGTTTTACTGGACTCAATGATCGGATTGGCTAAGGCTGTCATTTGCTGGAAGTCACCACATAAATAAGCGGCTTCTGTGGCTTCTTGATAGAGGGTTAAAGTTAAGTCATAGTGGGTTTGCCATCGGTCATCACCTAAGCGTTGAATGCCTTGATTCAGATAGTTGAGAGCCGTTTTGTAGGCTGCCGATCGCTTGGCTTTTTGTCCGGCACTGAGGTTTAATTCAGCAATTTTTGCTCGCTCCCCCGGAGAATCACTCGGTGAGATGCCTTTATTGAGTTGATTGACGATATCAAACAGGATCTCCTCTCGGCGATCGCGCTTAGTCTGGTTCAGCCAGTATTGTCCGATGCTCAAATGCACCGCAGACTTGGCGGAATCGGATATCAGAGAGTAGGCAGCCGCATGAATGCGATCGTGTACAAATTTGTAGTGCGCGATCAGGCAATCGAGATTGGCTTCTTCATGACTGCCAGCTTTCCACTCGGCGATCGCTACGGACCAATCCGCACTCTCCGTTGCCGGTAACACAAACCCTTGGGTGACTCCTGCACGCAGATTCGCCGCTGTTTCTTTCACGGACTGCTGGGAAATCGCCGCTAAAGTTTGCAGATCGAAGCGTTTACCAATACAAGCTGCCAGCTTGAGTACGGACTGCTCTCGTTTCCCCAATTTACGAATTTTTGCCGCCAGCAGTTGCACGACATTATCTGTAATAGAGCGCCGTTTAATTTTCTCAATCGACCACTGCCATGCCAAACTTTTATTATCAAATTCAATTAATCCATCATCATAGAGCCCGGTCAAAAACTCCTGAATAAAAAATGGATTTCCTCCGGTTTTATCTACCACTAATCCCGCCAAGGGTCCCGCTTGTCGGAAGGAACATTGAAAGGTATCGGCTAATAGCTGATTGATACTCACTAATTTTAATGGCTCTAATTCCAGGCGATGGACAATTCCTCCGGTTTGCTCAATTTGGGCCAGCCGCTCTAGGACCGGAGTTTCTGCATTTTTGAAGGGAACTGGAGATTCTATCTCGCGATAGGATAAAATTAAAAAGAGTCCCGGATCCGCCACGGTCATCAGCCGTTCAATCAACCGCAAAGACCCGGCATCCGCCCACTGAAGATCATCTAAAAATAGGGTCAGGGGATGATGAGGATCGGCGAAAACTTTGATGAAATTTTGAAAGGTCAGATGAAAGCGATTTTCGGCTTCGGCTGGCGGTAAATTGTTGATGGGCGGTTGTTTGCCCAAAATTAGCTCCATTTCGGGAATCACGTCAACAATCACCTGTCCATTGTTTCCCAGTGCTCTTCTCAGTTGCTCTTGCCAACGATTGAGGCGATCGTCCGGTTCCATGAGCAGGTTACCCACTAATTCCTCAAAGGCTTTAATCCAGCCCAAATAGGGAATATCCTGCTGATTTTTGTCAAATCTTCCAGAAATAAAGTAGCCATTTTTTTGGGCAATGGGGGATTCGAGTTGCTGGACCAATGCGGTTTTACCGATGCCGCTTTCCCCGACGACTAGCATCACTTCTCTTTGGGAATTTACGGTTCGCTCAAAGGCCGCTACTAAGGTGTGAATTTGAGCTTGCCTTCCATAAAATTTATGAGGAATATTAAATTTTCGGCAAATATCATTTTCCCCTAAGAGAAATTCTTCGATTTCTCCGGTCGCTTCTAATTGCATCAAGCAGACGACTAAATCCGCTTGGAGTCCCCAGGCACTTTGATAGCGGTCTTCTGCTGTCTTGGAGAGCAATTTCATCACCAGGTCGGAGATGACTTTGGGAATGGAAGGGTCGATTTGATGCGGAGGAATCGGCTGTTTTGCCAGATGGGAATGGACCAGTTCCATCGGGTCGGGACTGGTAAAGGGGAGTTGGTTGAGCAGGAGTTCGTAGAGGGTGACTCCTAGGGAATAAAAGTCGGTCCGATAATCCAGGGTGCGGTTCATCCTGCCGGTTTGTTCCGGGGACATATAGGCGAGTGTCCCTTCTAAGAGGTTGGGATTTTTTAAGGGAGGATTTTCTTGGGAAACAATGGTGGAAATGCTAAATCCAATCAGCTTGACTTCCTCGGTTTCGGGGTTGAAGAGGATATGCTCGGGATTGATATCTTTGTGGATGATGTTGGCACTATGTATGGAACCCAGGGCTTCGGCAATTTGAATGGCCAGGGTTAAAAATTCGGCTTGAGTGAAGGTCCGATTTTTGATGAATTGTTTTAAGGATTGTCCGCCAAAGTCTTCTAGGATTAAGGCGATCGCCTGGTTATACTTTTTCAGACCATAAGTCTGGACTACTCCGTCTAAATTGAGCCGATAAATTTCATACTCTTGCTTGTATCGGCTGAAATCTCCTGCACTGGATCCCTCTGACTGCAAGATTTTGATGATCGCCGGTAAGTTATCTCGCGATCGAATGGTCCGATAGACGATTGACCGAGCGTTTTCGCTCAGTTTGTCAATGATTCTAAAACCGTTGAGGGCTGGGGTCAGTATTTTGCTTTCTATCATAGGTCCAGTGGGTGGGTTGGTCCAGTCAGAATAGGGAAAATTTAAAATACCCCCAGAACGGTTCAAATCAGTCTTCTCGGGGTGGATTCAAACGGGTTTTAGGGTAGCGATCGCCCTTCGGAACCACGGTGGGTTAAGAACCCTGCTTGCTTTTCTTTTCTCAGTTTAACTTAAGCCTTTGTACTTGTCTGTAAAAAAAATCAGGAAATCTCCACTATATCTAGAGCAACCGATGAGGGAATCCGTTCCCCCCATCGGTTGCCCTCGTGATTTATGCTTATTCTCTCACTAGATCAGCCCAGGTTAATCTTTGATTTGCCTCTATTTATTTTAAAATCAAGAGATAAGTTAGCGGCCTTTTTCCATCATGAGCAATCCCTTAAAACACTTAAAATATTTACCCTGGACTTCCCTACTGCCGGTTGCGGGCCTCACGACTCAACTTGTAGCGGCAGTTGAGGTCTGGTTGGGTTATGGTGTCACCCAATCCAGCGCCCTTCGGAATGCCTTGACTTTACTCTATGCACCTCCCCTGGGAACCTTGGTTTTATTTGCGTTGGGGATGGGAATGGGGGCGATCGCCGTCTATGGATGCGAACTCTGGAATCGGTCCATGCTCAATACCGGGAGTCTCTGGGCCCTAGCCTTTTGCTTACTCCTCGGTCTGTTTATTAAGTCCCTCCTCCCCATCCCCGGGTTACTCGTGGATCTTTCCCAACTGTCTTTTATCGCCCTGGTGGTGGGCATTTTCTGGAAGGGCCGACCTTACATCCGCTAACTCCCCTAGGGATCCCTCGGTTGAGCTTGATCCCCACCCCAGGATTGAGAATTGAGCATTGAGGATTGTAGAGGGATTGTCCTTGCTCAATTGTCAATCCTTCAGCCTGGATTTTTGACGGGGCAAAAAAAAATCCCGCTCAAGTTGAACGGGAAGCCATCAGGGTGCATCTACTAATGCACCTTATATTAACCCATGAGGGGTGTAACCCCACAGTTCTTTAACAAAAATTTATAAAGTCGCCGAAAAGGTCCAAATCTCGTTCACGGGCTCGGGATGATTTCCCCCTATTCCAGTAAATATTACAGATTAATGATTCAGGATTTAGCTAAATTGCGCTAGTCTAGCAAGTCAGAAAACTCCAAGGCAGCTAATTGAGCCCGACGCTGAGAGAGTTGAAACTCCAAAGATTCGATTTCCGAAAGCAGTTGCTGTCGTCGTTGTTCCACCCCATCGGTTTGCAAAGCTAGAAAAGCTTCAATATCCGGCCATAATTCCACCGCCCAATCTTTACTCGAACTCCGGTATTCTTTGATAATCTGCACCGTGCCATTGGGCTCAAGCACAAATAAACTGTACAACCGCTTCTGAGTGGATTTTTTGCTGCCTTTTTTCTCGCAATGGAGATAGAGTCCCGGTTGTTGAAAGGTTTGGACACTGAGGTTACTGACAAAATCACCCAGAATCGAATACCCATCGGTAGCGGTGGTATCGACTCCCTCAACTCGCTTGCACCAGTTCCCTGATTTTTCGGAAAGACTGCCTTCCCAAAACCCCGGTGCATTCAGGAAGGCTTCTTTAAGATTAACCAGAAAGGATTCACTCATGGATTTAAAGTTGAATTGGGGGACGGGGCGATCGCCTATCATGGAAAAAAATAAATCAGGACCCTACCTGGGTTCATAGAGCTAACTTCGAGGAGTTACTTGGTAGAAACTGAACCCCATTGAGCTTCACCGGGTATCGGTTGCGTGGTGACTTGTTTGCTCTGATTTCGCACGGATTTCTTTTCCCAACGAGGTGCGCTGGGGGTTGCCGACTCGGATCCAGTGGAGTCTGGATGGGGAGGGATTGATTCTTCCGGCGATCGCGACTCTGAGAGTTCCGGTATCAGTTCGGCAGTCATTTCTCTGGGTTCAGAATCCCCCATCCCAGGGGAAATCGAGGGGATCCGTCCCAAGGAGCGAGTTTTTTTCGGACGCCGTATCACAGGTTTGGGCTTGTTCGGGTCCGCAATGAACCAGAGAACGGCAAAAATAACGAAGATATCTAATAGCAGCATTTCAAACATAATCAAACCTTAAATCGTGCGGCAGAATAACCCAAGAGTGGGGTCGGGTCGCGATCGCCCACCGGAAAGGACCCGTCAGCAACAGTCCCCTAAGCGGGTGAGGGCGAATCCTTTCTTGATTGTAGGGTTTAAGAGGACCGAGAGCCAACGGTTGACTTGAGAAACCCTGCACTTTTAACCGGGTTTACCACCGTCCGATTGGGATGCCAGCGCCAGAAAGCTGAGTCAGAAAGCTGCTTTCTGGCGATCGCTGAGTCCCATCTGAACTTTCACCCCTCCAGCAACCCCCAACCTGAATCCAGAGGGAATGCTACAATCTCGGGTTTTGTGCTTTCGGTTCCATTTGGGATTCAGGGATATCCGGCGCGGGGATAGTTTGTTTGAGGTGATAACCCTGATGGTCCATTTCTCGCACAAAATTAGTCGGTTCCTCGGGTTCTACCGGAGGTGCTGCGCCAGGGGGTGGCGCGTCCCGTCTCAGTTTTTTAAGTTTAGCTTTTCGTCCCATTGTCTCCGTCTCCTCTGAGGTTTTTACCTAAATTTTAGCGAAATTTGGTCGGGATAAATTCAGGGTTTCACAGTTTTGAGGTCCGTTTTCTGAACACCTCCAGGAACTGGCTAATTGCAAATTAAAAACTGAGTCACAATTTGACCCCGGCGACCCTGGGGGGTGAGCACATTGGCAAAATAGCCGCTACGATCCTCTACCGTTACAATGGTACCGTTGGGGACAGTGGCAATCACTTCTCCACCGGGCGATCGCAGGTTAACGGGTCCCCCTTCTAAGGTTTTGACCTGCATCGACCCTGTAAACTGCCTGTTTCCGTCATGATGGTAAGTGAGAAAGCGTTCGGCAACCCAACCTGTCAACCCACCTGGGGCGGTTATTTCTGACCAATTTCCGGTGCGATCGCCTGTATTAAATAACACCACTGTGCCATTCGGAACCGTTCCCCGGATTCTGGCATTCGGCGCGGTATTCTCTCGCACATTCAGCCCCCCCCCTTCCGTCGTCACCCGACGATACCAGGTCCGGCAGTTGGGGTCAACATTCTCCTCGGATTGTGCCCAACTCGATGGCACAACCGCCAAAATTGTGCAGAAGATCAATACCGTGGCGATCGCAAAATTGCGTTTCATTTCAACCCTCCTATAATATCGGCGATCGCAGCGATCGGATGTTTTTTCAGGAAACTGGGCAGATTTTTTATAGAGCGGTTCCCTGACTCTGATGGTAAAGATCTCAGGAGTGCGGTAAGCGCACTCCTGAATATTCATAGCCTCTGGACTTCATCAGTCGGGGAACCGCTATCAAATTAACCCAAGATATCGAATACACCATCCTCAATAATACCATTGGGATTAGCGGTTCCGGTAATAATTTGCTCCACTTGTTGGGGGGTCAAATTGGGATTAGCACTGAGCATCAGTGCCGCGACGCCACTGACAACTGGTGCTGCCATTGAAGTGCCTCTCCAAAAATCGTAGGTATTAATGGGTACAGAGGAATAAATATCTTCTCCCGGTGCCACAACATAATTAAGGATATCAGTACCGGCACGATTGGTAAAGTCAGCAATCTGGCGATCGCCCGTGACGGCACCAACAGCAATCCCCAATTCTGTAGCATGAGCGGCTGGATATCGGACGGAACTAAAGCGTTGATCTCCTCCCCGGGAATTTAATCCATCATTTCCCGATGCGGAAACAATTACAGCGCCTCTTTCCCGAGCATAGATAAGGGCTTCCTCAATCTCCGGATTAACCCGAAGACTTCCCAAACTTAAATTAAGTACCCTCGCTCCATTATCCACCGCATAGCGGATTCCGGCAGCAATATTGTCTGAAGTTCCTGAAAATGTACCCAATGTCACCACCGGCATAATGGTGGCATTGGGAGCAATTCCGCTATTGCCAATGCCATTATTATTTCCCCCAATAATTCCAGCCACATGGGTGGAATGACCGCCTAACGGATCAATGCGATCGATCTGATTATTGCCATCCAAGAAATTCCAGCCGATGAGATCATCTACAAAGCCATTTCCATCATCATCAATGCCATTGCCATTGATTTCATTTGGGTTCGTCCAAATCCGTCCGGCTAACTGGGGGTGAGTATAGTCTAAATAGCCATCAATCACCGCAACAATCACCCCTTCCCCGGTATAACCTTGATTCCAGACAGCCGGTGCATTGACCATATCTGGAACCCAATTTGACCCGACCTGGGGCGGTGTTTCTGGGAAAGGTTCAGTCCCGATCGCCGCTGCCACTGCTGCTGCTGCATTCACCATGCCATACCCCGATGAGCGATTAAAAAGCTGGGGAGAAATACTCAAGTCATAGGCAGTTGGACCGCCCACTTGGGACACCATAATTTGATAGGTTCCGGGATCTAGGGTGAGGTGAATTTGTTCTAATGTCGAACCTGTTTGGGTGGAAAGGGCAACCATTTCCTCGGGTTCAGTGACTTGATTAAAATTGCGGTCCTGAACTAAATACAAATCCGCATTCGCACTTAACCCATCTAAAAATAGACTGAGGGTTTGAGGGCGATCGAGTTGGAATTGATAAAAATCATTGGGATTTTCAGGTCCAAGGATTCCTGATGTACGCTGTACGCGATCGAGCAAACCGAAGTTCAACCCATCGGCGAGCCCATTCCCCGCTCCATTCGCCGGAATTTCAGGAGTATTCGCTTCTAACCAGAGATTATAGGTGGTATCTCCTTGGATAGTATTGACTCGGACAAAATAGGTTCCCGGACTCAAAATTCGTTCAATTGCTTCTTGATCTGCACCCTTAGATTCCGAGGTTACAATGACCTCATCAGGATCAATAATCCCATTGCCATTGATATCTTCAATCAAAGACAGTTGAACATTGCCACCGAGGTCATACAAAAACAGGGTCAACTCTTGAAAAGAATCCAGAGTAAACTTATAATAGTCTTCTGAATTAATGCTTTCCACAAAATCACTTTGAACTTGCGCCTCAGATAACAGTCCCACATCAGCGGCAGTCGCCAAGGTATTTCCGGCTCCGTTCGAGGGGAGGGTGGGAGTGGTTTTATCGATGGTGAGGAAATAGGGGGTATTTCCGCCGACGTTAACGACCCCTAGAAAATAAGTTCCCGGTCCTAGGACCCGATTAATTTGCGGCGTCAGAGTGGGTTCCTCTCCGGGATAGGCAATAAACTCTTGGAAGGTAAAGAGTTCATCATTATTGATATCCTGCATCAAGAAAAAATCCGCAGGTTGTTCTAAACTTTGGAGTTTGATATCAATATTTTGAGTCTGATCTAGCTCAAATTGATAAAAGTCGTAAGAATTGGCTTCACCGATAAAGTCTGCCACTTCAAAGCGATCGCGCAATAAGGGCCCAATCTGCCCAAAACTAATCGGTTCAGTGTTTCTCGCTCCCGATGCCGGTACTCCTGATGGAATCGACTCGATCATCAAATCATAAGCCGTCGGATCATCAACTTGAAGAATCCGGGCAAAGTAGGTTCCCGGTTGCAACCCTGAGAGGTAAACTGTAGCAGGATAGGGTTCGGGTTCTTCCACGGGTCGGAAGGAATTGAGATACTCCATGAAATCAATTTGGCCATCGCCGTTTAAATCAATCAGGTTGCGAGTATCATTAGTTTGGGTTGAAACAATTTCTCCACTATCGATGATGCCATTTCCATTGCGATCCTGAATCACTTGAATTTGCAGATTAGCACTTAAATTATCCAAAGATAACCGTAAATCGCTGGCGGAATTGACGGTAAAGCGATAGAAATCTTGGAAATTTTCAGTGCCAATAAACCCTTGACGGGCTTGAGGACGGGTTACATCTCCAATCCATAATGCCTCATTTAAGGTGTTACCGGGATGAGCTTGCAAGAGGCGACTCGATGGAACGGCAGAGACGTTAATCTGGTAAGCAGTATCTCCCTGATCTTCAGAAACTTTGACAAAATAGGTTCCCGGTGCCGTGGCAAAGCGATCGAGTTGTGAGACGGGAGCTTTTTCCGCAGAAATCGCCGCTTGCACTTCAGCGTCATCGGGAATCCCATTATTATTGAGATCCCGAATTAACTGAATGTTCGCCGAGGCATTGCTGCCGTCCAATTTGACACTGATATCGCTAAAGGTATCTAGGCGAAACTTATAATAGTCTTCGCTATCTACAGAGGTGACGACGGGACGAGTATTGGGGTCAGTTCCTACGGTGTGAGAGGAATTGATCGCCCCGAGATCTCCGGGCAAATATCGACGTCCTTCGTCAATCCCGGTATTCAGCAAATGGTAGAATGCCGCACGGCGATCGCCTCCTAACGCTTGCTCTAAATCCGGATTAACCGCTAAATAGTAGTCCAAATCAATCAATTGGGAAAATCGGCGATTTTCCGCAAATCCTCGGGTTAAAAAATGTTGAAATGCCCCTTCCAGGTTGCCCGCAAATGCCGAAGCAAGGCCGGGATTTGCATTCACATAATAATTCAGGTCGAGCAAGGGGGAGAAACTCCGCCCCTCCGCAATCCCCCACCCTTGAAGATGCCTTAAGAGTTGACTGTTAGACGTGAGTCCAGCAAAGGCTAATTCAGGATATTGTTCTCGATAATAATTGAGATTGACAAACGGGGAAAAAGCTCTTCCTTCCTCTAAACCCGAGGTTTGAAAATGTCGGTACAGTCGGTCTGGTGTGGCAATTCCCACGGCGGCCAAATCCGGATTGGCCGCGAGGTAATAACTAGCATCAAATAATTCTAAAGACATCGGCGATCGGTCCAGAAATGTTTTATATTCGCGCTCGATGACTTCTATTAAAACACTTAGTTCCAGAAACCGTTGAATTTAGCAACAATAGTTCATGCTTGTTGCTACAGTTAGGGCAAAATTTACGAGGTAACCGGGTTACATACTCTCTAGTGAACTCCGAATCGCGTTTCTGGTGGTTCCCACCGTGATCCGGGATATTCTTTAGGAGTGCGCCAATGCACTCCTCATCCCATCTGTATTCCATGAATTCGGGAAGCGCTATCAGCCTCATTGCCCCGGATTTCTGATACCATAAGAACCGATGAGTCAGCTTCAGGAGTGACCCCAACAGGAGTGAACGAAGTTCTGTTACCACCCAATTCTAGGACCGAAATGCCAACCGGGTTCGGGACTATCCAAACCCTACCCCCAGATGTCGTCCATCTGATCGCTGCCGGAGAGGTGATCGACTCTCTGGCGGCAGTTTTGCGGGAATTGGTAGAAAATGCTCTAGATGCCGGTGCCACGCGGATCTCGGTGTCGGTGTGGCCCCAACTCTGGCGGGTGCGCGTCGCCGACAATGGATCCGGGATGGATTTGCCGAATTTGCAACAGGCGGCCACTGCCCATAGTACCAGCAAAATCCACCATGTTTACGATTTGTGGAACATTACCAGTCTGGGATTTAGAGGTGAGGCACTGCATAGTTTGGCCCAGTTGTCCCAGTTAGAAATTAAAAGTCGAGTGGCAGAAAGTGAGGGATGGTGTGCGACCTACAATTCCCAAGGTGAGGCCGTGCAAGTCCAACCCACGGCGATCGCCCCGGGAACGATTGTGACCGTCTGTGATCTGTTTGAACGCTGGAAACCCAGGCGGCAGGGTTTGCCCTCGGTTCCCCAACAATTGCGCGCTATCCAGCAAATGATTCAGCACATCGCCCTGTGCCATCCTCATGTAATCTGGCAGGTGGAACAAGACGATCGCCCTTGGTTTAAAATTACCCCGGGACAAAGCGCCCAACAAATTCTGCCCCAAATTCTGCGCGGGGTCAAAAGTGGGGATTTAGAAGCCTTAACCCTATCCGTGAGTGAGGCAGAATCCCTCTCCCTGGTGTTGGGATTACCCGATCGCTGTCATCGCCAACGTCCCGATTGGGTCAAGGTAGCAGTCAACGGACGCTGCGTGCGATCGCCAGAATTGGAACAAACCCTGATTGCCGGATTTGCCCGCACCTTACCCCGCGATCGCTACCCGGTTTGTTTACTGCATCTGCAAATTTCCCCAGAACAAATCGACTGGAATCGCCACCCGGCAAAAGCGGAAATTTATCTCAAGAATATCACCCAATGGCAGGAACGAATCAGTGAGGCGATCGCGATCGGGTTGCAGTTAAATCCAGAAACCACCCCCGACGCCGCCCAACACCGCGTCACCCAACTCCTGAAAGCATCCGAAGAAAAAGGCGCATATCACCTCAACCCGAACCCCGAG
Source organism: uncultured Laspinema sp. (assembly GCA_964442465.1). Classification (GTDB taxonomy): domain Bacteria; phylum Cyanobacteriota; class Cyanobacteriia; order Cyanobacteriales; family Laspinemataceae; genus Laspinema. The sequence continues at coordinate 14,160 of CAYUEH010000052.1, forward strand.
GAAAATTCCCCATCCAGCAGTCGGACCCAACCCCTGCACCTGCGCGCCGTCGCCCAAGTCAGCCAAATGTATATTGTTGCCGAACATCCCAACGGATTATGGTTAGTAGAACAACATATCGCGCATGAGCGCATTTTATACGAACAACTCTGCGATCGCTGGCAACTCATCCCCATCGAACCCCCCATCGTCCTCAATCAACTCACCCCCGCCCAACTCGAACAACTCAACCGCCTCGGACTCGATATCCAACCCTTTGGCAGCGAATTATGGGCTGTTCGCACCGTCCCCGAACTCTTAGCAGAACGGGACGATTGTGCCGACGCCCTGATCGAACTTAGCCTAGGGGGAGACATACAACAAGCCCAAGTCGCCACCGCCTGCCGCAGCGCCATCCGCAACGGCACTCCCCTCACCTTACCCCAAATGCAGGATATTTTAGACCGCTGGCAACGCACCCGCAACCCCCGCACCTGTCCCCACGGCAGACCCATCTATTTATCCTTAGAAGAGTCATCCCTAGCCCGTTTTTTCCGCCGCCACTGGGTCATCGGCAAAAGTCACGGCATTTAACAGAATACTTCCCCAAAGTTTGTAGTAACGGGAGCATCTCCAGAAGGCAAAGAGACCTAACCCCCCAGCCCCCTTCCCTACGAGGTCAGGGGGAGCAAGACTTGTAAATTCCCCTTTTAGGCCAAATTGAGATGCTCCCGTAGTAACGACTTCAGTCGTTCTCTTGTCTTTGTTCAACGTCCCGACTTCAGTCGTTCTCTTGTCTTTGTTCAACGTCCCGACTTCAGTCGTTATCCCCCAGACCCTAATAACCCATTCAAAAAGGAGTGCGAGCATCTTGCTCGCTATTATCCTTATCCTAGCGAGCAAGATGCTCGCACTCCCCATCACTGTGGTAACCGCTATAACTTAACCCGCTGATTAATTTGCTGGCGCATTTCCGGCGTAATAATATCCGGTCCAATCCCTAGCTTATTCAGGGGAACTTTGATAAAACTGATATCATCTTCTCCCGTAAACTGGCGGTCATTATTAGAATCTTGAACCACCTTGAGTAACAGAACTCCTAACGGTTTATCAATTTGCCAGAATACCAGTTGAGTATTATCTGGGGTCACCTGCTGGAGATTTTTCCCGGAAGCATCAGCGATATAACCAATCACCGCATCCTGGCGATCGCGATTGCCATCTTGGTTCGTATCTTCAGAAATCACCTCGATAAAAACAAACTGATTTTTAATCGCTTCCCCCGCTTCATTTTCCTCATTAAGGAGTTCAAATGATGAAATCAAGGTGTTTTCGCTAAGGAGTAAATGGGATTCTCCCGTGCGCCGATTATGAAAAATAAAATTATAAATCGTCATCGGACTCATGCGATCGTAAACAGGATTTCCATAGACATCCTTGGAAATTATACGTCTCGCTGTTTTTTCATCTTTATAAAACCCAACCGGAATCATCAAATAGTCAGATTGTTGGGGAAAAATTAAGTCCCCATAGGAAATATTCGGTTCCGCATCACTGGCGTTAGCGGTTGTGAGACTGCTTTGGCGATTCCCGGAGCCAGTACAAGCTAAAGATAGGGCGCAAAGTAGGGAGGCGATCGCGTAGCGTTTCCAAGGGAGAATCGCTACAGTTTTGACGAATTGATGACCTTTCATTTATCCCTCGACATCAAATTAAGGTATGTTTGGGCGTCGGTATCGGATTAGATTCCGGGGACAAGAAACCGGGTTTCTTTCCGAACTTCCTGTTCATTCCCATGATTTTGGGCCAGAAACCCGGTTTCTCACCTGGATTGTACCGACGTTATAAGATGATGCTACAACAAGAGCTATGGGTTTTCCGGTTCGCACCAGAAGATGCCTGGGGGGGATTCTTTATCAACCCACGGATTTTGCCATATAAATATCCGGTTTTCCTCTACCATTGGCATCGGGCATAACTCCGACAATTTCAAATCCACACTTTTGATAAAATTCATAGGGATGATTTCGCAAATTTTGAATATCCCGAATTTTTTCCCA